>DZDC01000225.1 GCA_022736595.1 Draconibacterium orientale
TAGATTCCTCACTTCACTGCGTTGTCAGAAAGCAGATACCGTTAATTAGATTCCTCACTGCTTCCGAAAGCTTTCGGAACGGAATGACAAGGTTTAGGGGTCAAAAAAGAGGGAGGAGGTTGGCGGCAAAGCCGCCAACCTCCTCCCTCTTAAGTCCATCTATCTGTTTGTCATTCCGAGCGAAGCGAGGAATCTTAATCTAGGATAAAACTCTTTATATTCCTAAAGTCTCTGGAAGTAGCGAGGAATCTTAATTCATTAATATACAGATTATAACATAAAGTTATCATTGGTAGCGTAGCGAGGAATCTAAAATTTTTAGTCGGTCAGTAGTGATTTCAAAAGATTCCTTGCTACTTCAGATAGCTATTAAAATTGTCATTGACAAAGGCTTGTTTACTTTTAGTGGCTTTGTCGAACTTACGTTTCCTATCGTAGCTCTGAAACTCAAACTTTTAATCGGCCAAGGGTGAAAATTAATAAGTGCGTTCTTGTACATTTTTATTTAGAATCATTTTTAATAGTACATTTGCCAAACATTAAATCAAGCAATTATGATCATCACTGCTGAACAGAAAATGGCTGAAATAATAGTGGCTAACCACCACTTACTGAGTATTGTGAATCGGTTTGGGATACACTTGGGCTTTGGCGAAAAATCGGTGCAAGAGGTTTGCGACGATTACAAAATCAATGTGACCTTCTTTCTAGAAATAGCTAACGCTTTTAATAATCCTGACTTTTTTCCCATGAAAAACCTCAGCTCATTTCCTTTAAAGCTGATTATCGAATACCTTTACAAGGCACATGATTATTATCTTAGCATCAAAGTTCCCGAAATTATGTACCTCATTTCCCAGCTTAAAGAAAATGAAAAAGGTAAAAATGCCAAAGCCATTTTGCTAATGCAAACCTTTTTCAACGAATATGTTGCCCAACTTCGCGACCATATCAAAAGAGAGGAAACGGTAGTTTATCCTTACATTTTGGATTTGGAAAGAGCCTTCGAGCTAAACCAGCCAGCCCATTGGGAGCGTTTTCGACAACAATATAATTTCACCATCGATCAATACGAACGCGATCATGAAGATATTGAAGAAAAGATTTTTGATATTAAAAATCTAATTATCAAATACATCGATCCACAAGAACAGTATATTTCATACTTTAAACTTTTGGGTCAACTGGCACATCTCGAAGACGACCTGAACGACCACACCGAAATGGAAAATAAAGTTCTCATCCCTCGAGTGCGACTGATGGAAAAACACCTTAAAGCATAAGCCCGAATGAACAGTCTTTATGTAACCGTGCTTACTGAGTCCTTTTTGATGAACCGGGGACTACAAATGATACTGAATAAAATACGGGGTATCAACATGGTGGAATGTCTTGACAGCGCACAAGACTTGAAAAATACTTTGGATCTTCATACCATCCATCTCATCATTGTAAGCGATGGTCTTTTTGAACAAAATGCAGAAGTTCAAAAGATATTTAAAACCCATAAAAACCTTCGTTGGGCCTTGGTAAGTTGTAACGAAAATACAATGCAACATCCTGCAAGTTTTGAGTTTAGCCTACATTATACGGATACCGAAGCCCAGATTCAAAGCAAAATCAGCACTTTTGTACATCGCTTCGATGCCAAATCCAAAAGTGGAGCCACAGAATCGGAATTGAGCGAAAGAGAAAAAGAGATACTCAAACAAGTTGCTTTAGGGCTTACCAACGCTGAAATCGCAGACAAACTATTCATCAGTCAACACACTGTGATTACCCATCGAAAGAACATCACTTCAAAATTGGGCATAAAAACCATTTCAGGACTTACCATCTACGCCATTCTTAACGACCTTATTGAGATGGGAGATGTGGATTCGCTGAAGTAGGAATGTTGAAGAACCCTACTTTTGGGGATTGAGGTATTAGAGGGAGTGAAGAGTGGAAAG
>DZDC01000091.1:0-4401 GCA_022736595.1 Draconibacterium orientale
TAAATCCGCAAAAGAAATAAAAAAACCATTAATTCACGAATTTATGATAATTTACTAAATCCCATAAATTGCATGTAAGTTATTGATTTATAAATACTAATAAAAGTACTTTCTGATTTTATGAATTCCAAAAAAAAAAGAAATAACCCTGCTCATTATGAGAGATGCCCAATAAAAATAAGCCTTACTTTTGCAGCCCAATTTAAACAGCCATGCCAATAACTTTTCAAGACCTCAATTTAAACAAGGCCTTACTGCAAGCCCTCGAAGATTTAGAATACGAATTTCCCACTCCTATTCAAGACAAATCCTTTTCGGTGGTGATGTCAGGTGCAAATGTAATAGGCATTGCTCAAACTGGAACCGGAAAAACATTTGCTTATTTGTTACCCATTTTGCGAATGCTTACCTACAGCAGTCAACGACATCCTAGAGTTTTGATTCTTGCT
The DNA here is from genome assembly GCA_022736595.1 of Draconibacterium orientale. Classification (GTDB taxonomy): domain Bacteria; phylum Bacteroidota; class Bacteroidia; order Bacteroidales; family UBA1556; genus UBA6267. The sequence continues at coordinate 450 of DZDC01000091.1, forward strand.
CCTACCCACGAATTAACAATACAAATTTTGGAGGAAGTTCAAAAATTGACCAAATATACTTCCATTCGTTCCTTGGCTGTTTTTGGAGGAGGAAACATCAATAAGCAAAAGCAATCTGTTTACGATGGTTGTGATGTTGTGGTGGCCACTCCGGGGCGACTTATGGACTTGGTGATGGATGGCATGTTGAGCCTTAAATCCATACAAAAACTGGTGATTGATGAAGTAGATGAGATGCTAAGCCTTGGTTTTAAACCTCAGATTGTAAGTATTTTAGAGAAAATTCCTGAAAAAAGACAAAATCTGATGTTTTCAGCCACCCTTTCTCCCGATATTCAAAATCTTATAGATACCTTTTTCCCTGTTGTTCAATTGATTGAAGTAGCTCCCCATGGAACACCTCTTGACCAAATTATTCAACAGGCCTATCATGTTCCCAACTTTAACACCAAGGTAAATTTACTTTCCAACCTGCTAACAAGAAATGATGAGCTCGCTAAGGTGCTCATTTTTGTTGGCACTAAAAAACTCGCCGACCGTCTTTTCGAAACTATGGAATTGAAATTACCTGGCATATTCGCGGTGATTCACTCCAATAAAGCCCACAATACACGTCTAAACGCTCTTGATAAATTTGAATCTGGTGAAATAAGAGCGCTCATCGCCACCGATGTGATGGCACGAGGCATGGATATTCAAGAGGTTACCCATGTAATCAATTTTGACTTGCCTCAGCAAAGCTCCGATTACATCCATCGCATTGGTAGAACAGGTAGAGCCGACCGACGAGGTGTGGCCATTTCCTTCATCAATGAGATGGAGAGAGAGTTTCAACATCATATCGAAACACTGATGGACAAAACCATTCCCATGTTTCCCATTCCAGAAAGTGTGGAAATTTCAATGATTTTTGGCGCGGATGAAAAACCTGAATTTAAAGGAAACGTAAATTACCTCAAAGCACCTACCAGCAAAGGAGGCTTGGCTTTTCACTCAAAATCAGCCAAGAACAGCAAGGTAAACCTTGGCGGACCAGGTAAACAGATGCGTGATGCTAAAAAATCTAAAGGCAAAAAAAGCCACCGACGAGGCTAAACGACTCGTTACAAATAAATTAGCGCAAATTCTTGGGGAAGAAAATTAGCTATAGATCGTCATCATCGATATAGGATTCTTTTGCACGCTTTAGCAAGTTAGCCTTTAACTTCGAATCGCTTAGAGGACGCTCTTTTCCTCGTTTTAGCGATTTACTCATATACTCATCTTCGGCAAGGAATTTCTCCTTGGATTTGGGTAAAACTTCCTTTTTAGTTTTCTTTAATCTATCGTTCATAAAAAAATAGGTTCCTATAATTCATTGTGCAGCAACTTATGACATAAATTTGACTGTCCGCTATAATAGATATTGACGCCCCAAAAATAAAAATATGTTCGATAGGTACACCAGTTGATCAAAAAAAAATTTCACATCCCATTTTCATCATAAAAAAAGCCTTCCGCTTTTATAAACAGAAGGCTACTTTAAGTATTTAATTTATTGATTTACAGCTTGAAATCTGAAATATCACGAGGTGTAAAATTATTGATATAACTGATATGACGGGTAATTTCAGCCCTTCCCAATCGGATAAAAATGTCGGCAGATTTACGATATTTCAGGTCGCGGTCGGCATCAAAAAGCAATAAATAGCCAATGATTACATAGCCAGCTATCTCAACCAATCGACGCGCATGGAAGTCGATGTATTCTTCATCATTCTCATCGTAAACTTTTTTACTTATTTGAGCAAAGTGTTGGGTAAGCTTCTCGAGAATTTTCTTTAAATACTCCAACTCCGGTTTTACCTGCACTTCTTCAAATTCCTTCATACGCTTGAGGTACGTTTTATTTCCTACCCCTCGAATGGCAGCAACCACTTGAAGCTGGCTTGTACCTTCGTAAATATTGGTAATACGAGCATCGCGGAAAATACGTTCGATTCCAAAATCTTTCATATATCCGGTGCCACCATGAATTTGCAAGGCATCGCTGGCAATCTGATTACAATATTCGCTACTAAAAAGCTTCAACAAGGGAGTGAAAATGTCGGCATATTTTTGATAAAACTTCGACTCTTTATTTTCATCGGGAGTTAGCTTGCGTTTGGAAGCAATGTGGTCGTAAGCTTTGTATAAATCCACATACCGGCTGGTTTCGTACAAAATAGTACGAATGGCATCGGTTTTAGCTCTCATATTGCTCAGCATTTCATATACAGCAGGAAATTTGATGATGGGTTTTCCAAACTGTTCGCGTTCGTGAGCATATTTTACCGCTTCGTGGTAGGCTGCCTCAGCAATACCTACGGACTGTGATCCCACACCCAAACGGGCCGAGTTCATCAACGACATTACGTACTTGATCAAACCAAATTTACGTTCGCCAACCAATTCGGCAGGAGCATCTTTAAACACCAACTCGCAGGTAGGAGAGCCTTTGATACCGAGTTTATTTTCGATACGGCGAACCTTCATGGCATGGTGACTACGGTCGTAAACAAAGAGCGATAATCCTCTTCCATCGTTGCTCCCCTCTTCGGTTCGAGCAAGCACTAGACTGATGTCAGCATCTCCGTTAGTAATAAATCGCTTTACGCCATTAAGTAGCCAAACACCTCTCTTTTCGTCGTAATGCGCTTTGAGTTGCACGGCTTGAAGGTCGCTTCCTGCGTCGGGTTCGGTGAGATCCATGGCTGCAGTAGCTCCTGCATTAAAACGGGGTAAATACTTATGCTTTAGCTCCTCACTAGCAAATTCGTGAATGGTTTCGGCACAATCTTGCAATCCCCAAATGTTAGCAAAACCAGCATCGGCACGGCTTACAATCTCTGCTGACATTACATAAGGAACAATGGGAAAATTCAATCCATCGTATTCGCGGGGTAAGGACATTCCAAAAAGATTGGATTTGATGATGGCGTCCAGATTCTCTTGGGTGCCTTTGGCATATTTTACTTGGTGATCGACCAATTCCGGACCGTCATGATCAACAGATTCAGCATTGGTAGCCATAATTTCACCGGAGATTTCTCCAATGATTTCGAGCACTTTATCGTAATTATCCATGGCATCTTCAAAATCGAATGGCGCATAATCATATTTATGACTGTCTTGAAAATTGTTTTCTTTAAGTTCAACAATTTTTTTCATCAGAGGATGGCTCAGATGAAATTTCAGATGTTCGTTATCGGTATAAAAATTTGACATAATCGTTTTTACAAAAGGGTTTTTACTTCGAATTTTGACGATAGTATTTGATCAATTTTGGCACTACTTCTTCCACGCTACCAAGAATATTATAGTCAGCGATGTTGGAAATGGGTGCATTGGGATCAATATTAATGTTGATAATTTGTGCTGATTGGTCCATTCCAGCACGATGCTGCACGGCACCTGAAATTCCACAAGCTATGAAAAGTTTAGGGCGCACAGTAACTCCCGTTTGACCAATTTGGCGCTCATGGCTCACAAAACCTGCGTCCACAGCGGCACGGCTTGCACCCACTTCTCCTCCAATGGCTTCTGCTAAGTCAAACAACAATTTAAAATTTTCTTTCGACCCCACGCCATAACCTCCAGCCACAATAATTTGGCCGTTCTTGATGTTAATTTTCTGAGCTTCAATATGTCGTTCGATAATCTTAACTGCAAAATCCGTATCACTAAGGTATTTATTTAGATCCATTTTGACCACTTTGGGAGGCTTAGGATTTTTTACCGTTTCCTTTTTCATCACCCCTTCTCTAACGGTAGCCATTTGAGGATGCATATCAGGGTTGATGATGGTAGCCACAATGTTTCCGCCAAAAGCAGGGCGAATTTGGTATAAAAGATTTTTATAAGTAAAATCGTTCTTTTTCACATAATGATCTCCAATTTCCAAGGAGGTACAGTCGGCGGTAAGTCCACATTT
>DZDC01000091.1:4501-8890 GCA_022736595.1 Draconibacterium orientale
CCCACTTGGGCGGTATCTCCATCGATAGCTTGACGACCAGCAATGATTAAATCGAAGGGAGCCAGCTTTTTACAAGCCAAGGAAATGGCATAACTGGTGGCTAAAGTATCCGACCCAGCAAACTTACGATCGGTAATCAACACACCACCATCGGCACCGCGATACATGCCTTCGCGAATAATATCGGCAGCTCTTGGTGGTCCCATCGTAACAATGATAACTTCGGCATCCTTGCGCGAATCTTTGATTCTCAATGCCAACTCCAAGGCGTTCAAATCCTCAGGGTTAAATATGGCTGGCAATACAGCTCTATTCACCGTGCCATCAGCCTTCATGGCATCCTTCCCCACATTTCGGGTGTCAGGCACCTGCTTGGCCAAAACTAGTATTTTAAAACTCATATTTTATAATTTTCTAATTTAGTGCAACTTAGTATTATAATCCTGTTTACTTTGTATCTTTAAAGCAAATAATTAAGAAGATTTTGTGCTTCATTTTAGATGCTTTTTTTCGATAATTTATAGTAGAAATGCGGGCAAATATAGCCTTTTTGAATTAAAAACATCAAAAACCTGCCTCTGCCAAAATAGGAAAACGACTGAGATTATTTAAACTCAGTCGTTTTTCACGATTATTTTAGGGATTTTAGAATCCAATTTCTTGCGTTTACAAAAGCCTCATACCAAGGAGTGATTTCGTCTTGTTTTCGATCAGTGGGATAGTTAGCCCACTGCCAATTGAAAATCGAACGCTCCAAATGCGGCATCATGGCCAAATGGCGACCATCATTGGAACAAATTGCTGCAGTATTGTAATCGCTACCGTTGGGACTTCCTGGGTATTCAGAATATCCGTATTTCATGGGAATATGGTATTTGTTTTCGTCCATTGGCATTTGGAATTTACCCTCACCATGCGCCACCCATACGCCCAAACGAGCTCCTTCAAGGCTTTTCAACATGATACTTTGGTTAATTCCAATCTCCACATTCACAAAGCCCGATTCAAATTTATGAGACTCATTATGAAGCATAAGCGTTCGTTTTGGATGCTCTGGGTTTACCAAATTGAGTTCTACCATCAACTGGCAACCATTGCAAACCCCAAGACTCAAGGTATCTTGGCGTGCGTAAAAAGCATCTAAGCTCGCTTTGGCTTTGGGATTGTATAAAAAGGCACCTGCCCATCCTTTGGCACTTCCCAAAACATCGCTATTTGAAAATCCACCCACAAACACCACCATGTTCACCCCCGACAAATCCTCCGTTCCTTGTATCAAGTCCATCATGTGCACATCCTTCACTTTGAAGCCCGCATGATAAAGAGAGTATGCCATTTCGCGATCGCCATTCACTCCCTTTTCACGAATGATGGCAGCCACGGGTTGCTTTTTTACATCATAGTTGGCTTTAATTCCTTTAAAATGAGATGGGAATCGATAATGAAGATCCTGAATTTTATAATTTTTAAATCGCTCCTCTGCTAAACCATTTTGAGTTTGATGACGATCGAAGTAAAAGGAGGTCTTATACCAAACATCACGCAAATGCGCCAAATCGTAATGGTATGTTTCCGTTTCATGGGTTAGGTTAAACTCATTGCAGCTGTTGGGAAGTCCAATTTCGTAAAAGTCGATGCCATTTTGATCCATTAAAGCTTTAAACTCAGCATGCGCTTCCACTTGAACCACCACTGCTGCGTTTTCGCTAAACAAAAGTTTTATCAAGTCCTTTTCACCGATATCGCTCAAATCCAGATCCAGACCCAAGTCGTTTTGCGCAAATGTCAACTCAAGCAAGGTAGTGATTAAGCCGCCTGAACTTACGTCATGTCCCGCCACAATCCACTTGTTGCGGACTGCGGTTTGCAAGGTTTCAAAAACTGTCTTGAAATACTTAGCATTGGCAATATCCGGTGATTTGGTGCCCACTTTATTTTGAATTTGGGCAAAACTGCTACCACCAAGTTGAAATTCGCAACCTGAAAAATCGATATAATAAAGTTTAGAACCTTCTACATTTTGCAATACCGGCTCCACCACTTTGCGCACATCACTCACATGACCCACAGCAGTAACGATAACGGTTCCAGGAGAATAAACCTCTTGATCGGAATATTTCTGCTTCATCGAAAGTGAATCTTTACCTGTGGGCACATTGATGCCAAGGTCGATCACAAATTGACTTAGCGCTTCTACGGCATTATAGAGTCGGGCATTTTCGCCAGAGTTTTTTGCAGGCCACATCCAATTGGCACTCAAGCTTAAGGATTTAATTCCTTCGTTTAAGGGAGCCCAAACAATGTTGGTGAGTGCCTCGGCCACCGCCATTCTACTGCCTACTTTTTCATCAATTAAAGCCATGGCAGGAGCATGACCCAAACTTGTAGCAATTCCGTGAATTCCTTTAAAGTCGATGCTCATAACTCCAAGGTTGTTGAGCGGAAGTTGGACACTCCCGGCACATTGCTGTTTGGCCACTCGGCCTGTAACAGACCGATCGACCTTATTGGTGAGCCAATCTTTGCTGGCCACCGCCTCTAAACTCAAAACTTGTTCAATATAATCTTGGAGTTGAGCCATTTGATAGGTTACATTTTCAAACTGGCTGGCACTTTGATGGTCTTCGAGAATGGTTTTTGGGGGTTTTCCAAAGAGGTAGGCCAATTCTAAATCCATTGGATTTTGACCATTTTTAGCTTTGAAGGTAAACCTCATATCACCTGTTACTTCACCCACCACATACATTGGCGCTCTTTCGCGTTCCGAAATACGTTGCAAAAGCGGTAAATCTTCAGTCTTAATCACCAAACCCATACGTTCCTGCGACTCATTGCCAATAATTTCTTTGGCAGAAAGGGTAGGGTCTCCGATGGGCAATTGATCCAAATGGATAATTCCGCCTGTTGCTTCCACCAATTCTGACAAGCTATTGAGATGGCCGCCAGCACCATGATCATGGATGCTAACAATTGGGTTTTTAGCACATTCGGTCAAAGCACGGATCACGTTTTGCACCCTTTTCTGCATTTCCGGATTGGAACGCTGCACTGCATTGAGCTCCACACCGCTGCTAAATTCGCCGGTAGCCACTGAACTTACAGCCCCGCCACCCATTCCAATTCGGTAGTTGTCGCCACCCATAACCACTATTAAATCACCCACTTGTGGTGTATCTTTTTCGGCATCCTCGGCATAAGCATAGCCAATACCTCCGGCCTGCATTATCACTTTATCAAAACCGTATTTGCGATTTTGTTCCATCTGCTCAAAAGTAAAAAGGCTACCATTGATAAGCGGTTGGCCAAATTTATTTCCAAAATCACTAGCGCCATTGCTGGCTTTGATTAGGATTTCAAGTGGCGATTGATACAGCCAAGGGCGAGGCTCAATGGCACTTTCCCAAGGGCGTTTTTCATCGGTATGGCGAGGGTATGAAGTCATGTAAACAGCAGTTCCAGCTAGAGGATTACTTCCCTTCCCTCCTGCCATACGGTCACGAATTTCACCACCACTTCCGGTAGCAGCGCCATTAAAGGGCTCTACAGTTGTTGGAAAATTATGAGTTTCAGCTTTTAAACTTATAAGACTGTTTTTTTCTTTGGTTGCAAAGAAATCAGCTTTATCTCCACTCTCAGGAGCAAACTGCTCCATCACAGGGCCTTTAATAAAAGCCACATTGTCCTTATAAGCCGAAACTATGGTATTGGGATTCTGTTTGCTGGTACGTTTGATCATGCTAAAGAGCGAATCCGATTTTTCAACGCCATCAATGATAAAAGAACCGTTGAAAATTTTATGTCGGCAATGCTCCGAATTTACTTGAGCAAAACCATATAATTCGCTATCAGTTAATGATCTCCCCAATTGATTGGAAACTTCGGTAAGGTATTCAACTTCATCTTTACTCAGCGCCAATCCTTCTTTTTGATTGTAAGAAGCGATATCTGAAATCTGTTGAATGGCCTCGGGTTGATGGGCTATATAAAAGATATCTTGACTAGGTTGATTATAAATGGCTTGAAGCATGGGATCGTAAACTGGATTTTCTGTCTCCGATTTAAAAAGCATTTCCATTCTTTGGATGGAATTAAAGCCCATATTTCGAGTAATTTCTACCGCATTGGTACTCCAGGGAGTTATCATTTCCTTACGTGGACCAACAAAAATACCATCAATACTTTGGGTGGAGATACTTTGGGCATCGCCTAAAAGCCATTGCAATTTTTGAATTTCGGGGTCGGAAAAAGGTTGGGAAGATTCGAGGGCAAAATAATGAGTGTTGTTCTTAAAGAAAGTAATCATGCTCATGGTTTATGTCGGATTAAACGCTCTAGATTTATCGCTGCAAATATACCAAGTTAAATGGTACCAAAAGGCTGAAAACTCCA
>DZDC01000226.1 GCA_022736595.1 Draconibacterium orientale
CAAGTTCAATGCCCATCATTTGATTAATTTTTATGATTTCTTTTCTGATATTAAGGCAGCAAGAATCAAATGTGCTGATTACTTGTGGATCTTTGCTTATCACTGTTTTGTTTATAGCAGAAAAAATACAAGGTAACTGCTTTTTAAAAAGAGCCATTACTGCAACAATTTCTTGAATACCTTTTGGGGTTGTTACATATTTTCTTGTACCTTTTAGTTTTTTTACAAGTCCTTTGCCCCTGAATTTTCTGAGATCATAAGCTGCATTCCTTGATGTGTAATTTTTCATGGCAAGCCTCTCATTCATTTTTGCTGCAATATCACAGATATTATACCCGCACGGTTTCATAGATAATGCCAAAACTGATTCCATGACTGCCTGGGTGCGTTCCTTATTGATGTCTACGCCTGCCAGCCTTGATTTTCCTTTATTTGTTGGGCTTATAAGATCTTTTAAGCTCCCATCATCAAGTATGGATACATGAGCAAATAAAAGGTTATTCATAAAGCTGTTCATGATGTCTTGAAGCTTTTGTACTATTTCAGCAAAAGAACTAATGCTTCGTTTACATTTCAAATCTTTTGCATTATGAACAACCACCTCGGCTCTTAAGGTGCGCTCGCCTTTGTCATACAGCTTAACCGTCAGTTTTCCAAAATGGATTTTAAAGATAGTCATGTTGTAATCAGGTCTCTCGATACGCACCTCAAAGCCAGAGGCATTGGATTTTCGGTTATGTGGCCGGTACTTTCTCCCAAAGATAGTTTTCAGTCGTGGTATATCCAATTTATCCCTGGTCAGACTTATGATGTTTTGGTATACTTCATCAAGTCCTGTCCCTCTTTGAAATAAAAGGTTACGACTATATTCTACCTGATAAACGGAATACTGGTAATGAAAACCTGTCCGCTTTTGTTCCTGGGCATCTACACCAAACCACAAACACCGGTAAATCCAACGGTTACAAACTGTTTCAAGACGCCCCTTTCGATTTATGGTCTCTGCGACTTTACTCAGCTCCTCACCATTTGAATAACTGGTAAAACAATTACCTTCTTTGACAATTTTAAGTTCCTTGATCTCCTTGCGGTTTTCAACCCATTCATGACCGTTAAGCATTACCTGACAGCCATAGGGAGGATGACTGCACATTTTTATGGTGATATGCCCCCACTCTTTATCAATGATATGAAACGAAAAGTGGTTAACAAATGAACATGTTTTTTTCTTGCGGATATCCATCCCACCATTTGTAAATCGCTTGATATCCCATAATAAACCCATTGCCCTTGATACAAACACGGCAAAAATACCCGAAAAGGATGGCTCTTTCGGAATAAGCAATTCAGCCGCTTCATGCTTACGTTCTCCGGGTTTAAAAAAGGTTAAAGGTATCTTCTCGCTTTCGCAGTAAGCCTTAACTCGTCTGCCAAACCTTCCAGCCATTCGCATTAATGCCGCATTGTCTAAATCTTTGTCTGAGCCTTTCAGGTCGCGGTACCAATTTCTAAAGCCACCAGGTATAAGAAGTTGAGGATAATATGCATTTAAAACCAAACGGTCAATACAATCATATGTGCCTTCAATCACCTCCTGGTAATGTTCCGTTATTTTATCTTTGTATCTCATCAAACAAAGTTACTTCAATGTTCGGGATTCGTTTAGTCCTGGAATTAATTCCCCTGAAAGGGCTTTTTTTCTAAGCTTGCCTGAGAAAAAACATAGTACCTTACATCTAATATTCATGTATTAATTGGCAAAAATTCCAAAAAACAAATTCCAAAAAACAAATAATAAACAACATCAAAATTTCAAATTCGAAACACACTATTTTGATTTTTCAATGATTGAAGAAAATATTTTTTTCAATTGAATGGCTTCGTCATATAATTCCAATCCTTCCTTCTCAAATTCAG
>DZDC01000227.1 GCA_022736595.1 Draconibacterium orientale
GACATATGTCCATGGTGCGCTGCTACGAAAACTCCTGGCTGATCCACCACCACGCTGCCAGTAAAAACGACTCCCTTAAAGCAGGTATCATTGTCTTAAAACAGGTTAGCAGTTATGCAAATGATCTACACCACATACAATCTTCACATCTTAAATATCTTTTTAGCTATTTTAGACCAGACAACAAATTCCCAAAGCGGGTTTTTGGGGGGTTTACCAAACAACTCAATGACCCAAAGGGGATGTCACTTGACGAATTTGCTTATTTTCATTACCGACAAAACAAAGAAAATCAATTCCCTTTGCAAGAACCATGGACACTAACTGAAAGTTGCACGAATGATTTAGCTGAACTGAAATGTTTTTATGAACACCTCTCAGGTGGGCTCATGATTGACGCCTTTGATCTGCAACCAGGAAACACTACCAATGGCGAATTAGTTAATGAGTATCAGCGGCTTGGATTTAAAAAGGAGAAGCACCTCTATTCCTTGCTCGCAGGGGGCATCTTGAGAGCTCTGATTATGGTGAACATCACCGACACAGGGCTCAATATGACCAACTTAACCAACTGTGCAACCGTAATTGTTATTGATGACAGAACGCCGCGTCATTTCATTGATTCAGCACTCTCTCAGGTAGCTGGAGAGTATGAAAATTTTGAAATGCCAGTTCTAATGTACCCTGTTTCCTATGCAAAGCACAACACCGTTGCCTTTGAAAAAATATACTCACTCTGCATTTTAAATCTTGAGTATCTTGACCAATATTTTACATTCTGTAATCACTTTTTCAGCTCAATCAATGAACGTTCTTGATTATGTAATGAATTATAAATTTATAGGCTCAATAAAGTTATGAAGACACTACTTTACAACAGCAAAATAATTGAAACCTATATTAAGCTTATAAAAAATAAGTACGGCTATATTAATATTAATGAGCTGCTTAACTTTGCTAATATGCAAAGTTATGAAATTGGCGATCAAGGGCATTGGTTCACTCAGGACCAAATTGATCGATTCTACGAAAAACTGGTCCAACTATCTGGTAATCCCAATATTGCTAGGGAAGCTGGACGCTACGCGGCATCACCCGATGCACTTGGAGTAATGCGTCAGTACATCCTTGGTGTCATTGGACCGGCAAACACATTTGAAATAATAAATAAAGTAACGTCAAACTTTACAAAATCGGCAAATTATCAATCGAAAAAGATTTCTACCAATAAAGTTGAGATTATTGTTACCCCCTACGAGGGCGTGAGTGAAAAACCCTTTCAATGTGAGAACCGGCTCGGTTTTTTTGAGGCGATAGTATTAAAATTTGGCTTAGGGCTTCCACAAGTAAAACATACCGAATGTATCTTCAAAGGGGGCAAGTCCTGCCGCTATGAAATCAGCTGGAGTAAATCAACCGCCCTCTATTTAAAAAAAATCTGGATAGGCACAGTATTACTACTCACTCTTATTTCACTTCTAATGATACTGACAAACCACTTTGCCACTCTTGAGTTGTTACTACCTCTATTCGGGGCTATAATATTTGTTTTTGGATATGCGATTGCCAAACATGAAAAAAACGAACTACTGATAAGCCTGAAAAATACTCACGATTCAAGTGATACTCTTATTGAGCAAATAAATAATAACTATAACAATGCTATCTTAATCAACGAAATAAGCCATGCGTCAGGCCCCCATTCAAAATGTGAAGACATCGTTGCAAACGTAATCCAGGCCATGGAAAACAGGCTTGACTTCGACCGCGCCCTGATTCTTCTTGCCAACCAGGAAAATAACAAACTGGTTTTACACGGAGGCTATGGCTACTCACCTGAACAGCGCACTCTATTTAATGCGGCATCATTCCATCTGGACCGCCCCCAATCAAAGGGCATTTTCACGG
>DZDC01000092.1:0-4713 GCA_022736595.1 Draconibacterium orientale
AATAATGAAACTATAACTCAAGGTAACAATAAATTAAAATCCATGAAAACGCAAGCGTATATCAACGCCATAGCCTCAATCAGTCCTTTGCAAGAAATGGAACTTGATACTTTTGTTAAACTCTGTCCACAGAATGATACTGTCCGTTTATCAGCCATTGAGCCTCAATATAAAAACTACATCTCGTCCATCAAACTTCGGCGCATGAGTCGAGTTTTGAAGATGGCTCATGCTGCAGCCTTTTATTGTTTGCAAAAAGCGGAAGTGGAAATTCCTCAAATGATCAATCTTGCGACAGGTTTAGGTTGTCAGGTAGATACGTTTCTTTTTCTTAAAGAACTTATTGAGCAAAAGGAGGAGATTTTGAAGCCAACCGCTTTTATTAATTCCACCCACAATATACCTGCCGGCACCTTGGCCATCGAACTCAAATCGCGAGGCCAAAATTTTACCTTTTCTCATTCTCAACTGAATTTTGAGCATGCCCTTTTGGATGCTTTGCTCAATTTTGAATTGGGTGAAGCGAGCCAAGCTTTGGTAGGAGGAGTGGATGAAATCTCCGATGAAATGCATATTATTTATAATCATTTAGGCGTTCTTGCACCTACAGTATGGCATCAAGCATTTGTGGAGGCTCAATCCAAAGGATTTATACACGGTGAAGGAAGCTGTTTTGCTATGCTAGATGCGACGTTTTCTGCCAATTCGTTGGTTCAAATCAAAGGGATGCACCTTGCTTACAACCATAAGACGACTAGTCAAATAGTGCAAACTATTCACGATTTTTTGAACGAACTTGATCTGCATGCTTCCTCCATTGATGTGGTGGTTTGTGGAAACGTGGGTGCAGGTATAGCCGATCAACTGCTCAATGAAAGTTTAAAAGAATTGGAATTGAGTTCAAAACAGTTGATATTTAAACATTTAACAGGCGAATACAACAGCTCTGGAGCTGCGGCTTTTAATATTTCAGCACAAATTTTAATTCAGAATCAAATTCCTGATTACTTTTGGGCTCACCCAAGCAACGAAACTAAGAATTTAAAACCCAAACGTTCGTTAATAATAAATCACAATGTTTCAACGGATTACAGTCTTATTTTAATGGAAAAGTTATGAGTCGTTTCACAATTATGAATATTTTGTTTGGCATTGCCGCATTGGTTTTGCTTAATATTATCTTGAAGCAAGACCTTACTTGGTGGGCATTGTTTGTGCTCGCTACGTTGTGGGTGCTTTCTGTTATTGCTGGGGTAAGTAGTATTCAGCTCAATCTGTTTCTCGAAAACGAAAATGAAGGGGATGCACGCTTCAATGAGATTGCTCTTAGCTTCGATGATGCTCCGGATACCGAGATATTACCTCAAATTTTAAGTCGATTGAAGCAGCATAATATTGAAACCGTGTTTTTTATCATTGGAAGCAAGGCCGAGCCGCATGCCGAAGTGCTAAAGCAGATACATCAAGCGGGTCATATCATTGGAAACCATAGCTATACGCATTTTTCCAAATTTCCTTTAATGACTACGGCATCCATTATTTCCGAATTGGAACGTACCAATAAGGTTATTGAGGAGGCCTGTGGAAAAAAGGCGCATCTCTTTCGCCCTCCTTTTGGGGTAACCAATCCTCGGATTGCAAAAGCCGTAAAAAAATTGGGAATGCAAAGCGTAGGTTGGTCGCTGCGGAGTTTCGATACCACGCTTTCGGTAGAACGAGTAAAGAACAGATTGAAGAAAAAGCTGAACGGTGGTGATCTCATTCTGCTCCACGATGGCGATGTTAAAGTACTTGAAATACTGGATTTTATCATCCCGTTTGCACTTGAACAAGGTTTTACTTTTGTACGTCCCGATCAATTATTAGGAATCAAAGCTTATGAAGAATAGTATTAAAATCTTATTTTTAATGATGAGTGTTCTGATGATGAGTGCCTTTGCGTTGCAAACTCAGAGCTACACCAAAATCGCAAACATTGAGGAGATTAAGTCTAAAATTGTAAAAAAAGCGAGCGAAACGGAAAATATTCACTCTGATTTTGATCAAGAAAAGCACATGATGATGTTTAACGAAGTGATTAAAAGCAAGGGCGTTTTTTATTTTAGCAAGCCCAATAAACTTCGTTGGGAATACTACAGTCCCATTCGGTATATCATTGTTCTGGATGGTAAGCAGGTGCAGATTCAAGACCAAAGCAAAGTAAAGACTTTTGATCTCAATAGCAATCCTATTTTTAAGGAAGTGAATAAGTTGATGATCAGTTCCTTTAATGGAGATATTCTAAATTCAAAAGATTTTAAAGTAGAATATTATCAAAGCAGTTACGATTATATGGCCAAGCTGCGACCCTTAAATTCGGCCATGGCTAACATGATTGAAACCATAGAAATTTACTTCAACAAAACCGATTTTGGCGTCACTGGCCTTAAGATTGTTGAGGTTGGAAACGATTATACCCTTATTAAATTCCAAAATCGCATTATCAATGGCAAATTATCGACTCATATTTTTACTCTTTAGTCTTCTAGTTTCAAGTTTTACAAAGCTTATAGCCCAAGATTCAAGTGCAGTAAGAGCCTCCGAAATTTTTACCGAGCATAAAGGTAAATACATGTACCGAGCCCATATTTCTATTGAAGATCAGGAGCTCACAGGACTTCTCATGATTAAAAAATACGCCACTGGACATTACCGCTTGGCCATGGTAAACGAATTGGGACTGGGTATTTTTGATATGGAATTTTTTGCTGATGCCGATACTCCTTTTGTGGTGCATTCCATCAATGAAATGCTTAATAAAAAGCAAGTTATCAATATTTTACGTGAAGATTTTGAGAGCATTTGCGTCAATTTTGCACAATGGGAAAAGGTAAGCGATGTGAAAATGGAACGTCGGTACCATTATCGTGGCAAAAGAATTTACCAACTCAATGCCATTGGGCAAATTCAAAGTGCAGAACTTCGTAAATGGGGTTTTTGGAGGCATAAGATTTCTTTAGAACCTACGAAAAATCCTTATCCTGCTTCGCTTTTTATAAGTCACCGTTTTACTTCATTGAGTATTTTACTCACATTTGTGCAATAAACTTCTATGAACTACATTTATCGAATTCTTGCCAAACATATTGAAGAAAACAGCGCCATTTTTGAATTGGAGCTTACTGCTAGTCATCCGATTTTCGAAGGTCACTTTCCTGATTTTCCTCTGCTGCCCGGGGTGGTTCAAGTGGAAATTGCCCGCCAGCTTTTAGAAAGCGCACTCGACCAAAAGCTATCCCTTTCTGTTTGCCAGTCGGTAAAATTTAACGCCATGATCAACCCTCAGAATACCCCCCAATTCAAGGCTGTTCTTCAATGGAAAATATTTGAAGAGGGTTGGAGTTGCCAAATCGAATTTCAACAATTTTCTGACGAAATATTAATGAAAATGAAAGCTAAGTACCTGAAAGCATGATAAGTCAACTCTTGTTTGAAAAGCATCAGTGTTGTGTATTAATCCCTACTTATAACAACATTACCACCCTGAAAACGGTTTTGGAGCGGGTTTTAACACATACTTCCCATGTAATAGTGGTGAACGACGGCAGCACCGATGGTACTTTTCAATTGCTTGAGTCATTTGGCGAGCGCATTAAATGGTTCAATTATGCCAATAATCGGGGCAAAGGGTATGCTCTGCGACTGGGTTTCAAAAAAGCGCTGCAATTGGGCTATCGCTATGCTTTAACCTTGGATTCTGATGGTCAACATTTCCCCGAAGATATGCCAACGTTTCTGCATTTGCTCTCACAATCGGTGGATCCGGTGCTTATTTTAGGCAATCGCAATATGGAATCGGAAGGAATTCCGGCTAAAAGTAGCTTTGGAAATCGGTTTTCAAACTTCTGGTTTTGGGTGGAAACCGGATTAAAGCAGCCCGATACTCAAACCGGTTTTAGGTTGTATCCCATTCACGCCTACCAACACAGTCGGTTTTTTACACGCAAATTTGAGTTTGAGATTGAAGTTTTGGTTCGTTCGGCATGGAGCGATATCAGCATTCGGACGGTTCCAATAGGAGTGAAGTATTTTGCAGGAGAAGAACGTGTTTCGCATTTTAGACCCTTTAAAGATTTTTCTCGAATCAGTGTTCTCAATACGGTTTTAGTGTTGATTACTTTTTTGTGGATTAAACCCCGCAATTTTGTGTTGTATTTTACACGCAACAATCCAAAAAAAATCTTTCTTGAGCAGTTAAAAGCCAACAATCAAAGTGATAATAAAATTGCTTCTGCTTTGGGTTTTGGAATTTTTATGGGCATCATGCCACTGTGGGGACTTCAAATGATTATCGCTTATTTTGTGGCTCATTGGCTCAAACTCAACAAAGTACTGGTGATTCTTGCGGCCAATATCAGTATTCCTCCGGCCATTCCTTTCATCGTGTATAGTAGTTATAAAATGGGAGGTTGGCTGCTCCAAAATCCGTATTCTAAAATTGATTTATCTGCTTTTAAATACCTTTCCAATGGCGATTTTAATCGCTTTTTCACCGAAATGGGTTACAATATTTACCAGTATCTTCTTGGGGCTTTTGCCTTGGCAGTGTTTTCAAGTTTGCTGACCTATTTTTTGAGTCTTGTTCTTATCAGAATCTTTAAAAGGCGTTCAACGAGCCAAATTTAGGAATTACCCTTGCTTTTCCACCCTTCAGGGCGGGGCAAGAAAAGCAAG
>DZDC01000092.1:4813-8783 GCA_022736595.1 Draconibacterium orientale
AATTTAGGAATTACCCTTGCTTTTCCACCCTTCAGGGCGGGGCAAGAAAAGCAAGGGATAATCGATATTTAAATTCCCAAACCATTGGGTCCAATTCCAACCTCGTGCTCTTGGATAAGAGTTCCTGAAGAGGTGAGTCGGAGCATTTTGCCTGCTGAACTGAAGGTAAAAGCTTTAAAACCTGCAATTTCACCATTGGGTAAGATGCCAAATCCGTAAAAGCTTTCCTCATTGATAGCAGGAGTTTGCAGCGTTTCGTTGCTAAGTTCAAAACGGAATAAGCCATTAACGCCATAACCTCCACCGAGAATAAAGCTATTGCCATCTTTTGCTTTAAGCAATTGATTGGGATGTACGGTAGCAAAAGCTTCAACTTCGTTTTCGATGATGTAAGTGCTACTCTTTATTTCAATGAGTTTTGAAGGTACATGGCCTATTGGATTCCAAGCGTCATCGTAAATAACTCTTCCACTGCATAATACCCAAATATTGTCGTCCCTTCCTTCCACAATGGCGCGGGGAACTTGCGATACAACGATGGTTTTGGCTAAAGTAAAGTTGTTGAGATCAATTACTGAAATCAAGCTATCGTACATAAAACCTCCGCTATTGGTTACCCACAGTTTTTGGTTTTTTATCAGCATTTGCTCTGGGCCGCTACCTACGTGCAAGGTGTCTTCAATAGTTAGCGTACTAAGGTTTACTTTTGCAATGTAACCGCCATCGCCCCAGCAGCTTACATAGCCAGTAGTGCCTGTGGCAACCATATATCGTGGCATGTTTAGACCTAAAATAACACCCTTTTCTTTTAAGTCTGACTTTGCTGCTACTTCTATTTTATTGGAATTATTCACTACCATATAAACTCTGTCGTTGTACACGGTAATGGATTGAAGCACATCTCCAATTCCTCTGCCATTGGCAGTTTGAAATACATTGTTTAAGATTTTGTTTTCAGTGGGATAAAATACTGAAATACTTGCATTGGCATTTCCGTAGGCACCCTCGTTGCTAATAAATACAGGGGTTTCGGCTTCTGGCATTACTGGCACTTCGTCTTTGGTGCAAGACGATAATCCTGAAATGAGTGCAATAGCACTTAGAAAGAATAGTTTTTTGATTTTTGAATTCATGTTTACTTGTTGATTTTAATTGGTTTATGAAAATAATATTTAAGATTGATTCGATAATTGGTCAAAGGCATGGCGTAATTGTTCATCAATTGATAGCTTTGTTGAGTGAGGTTATTGATGCCGATGCTGATAAAAAACTCTTGCTGCTTGACATTGAAACGATAAAAAGCCGAGGCATCTAGTAAGGGGAAAGCATCGAGGCTGTATAAATTATCGTCGGTGGTAAATCGTTCGCTTTCAAATTTAAAGTTGAAGAGTAGGCCTGCATTTTTGTAATTGAGATCCACAGAACAATGAAGTGTATGTATGCTGTTGTAAACCAATTGTTTTCCAATAAGGTTGGGGTTTTCGTTTTCGTAAATACTGGTAATCTGCGAAGGATTGAAAAGGTAGGTTATCTTTGAAGTAATGGCAAATTGTTTCAAAGTCCAGAGGTGTTGTAAGCTCGTTTCACTTCCTAAGCTTCTTACCGCCTTACGATTGATGGGAGTCCAGATGCCTGAAATGGGAGTCCACTGAATGAGGTCTTGATAAAAGTAATAGAAAACGCCTTGCTCAAAATTGAAGCTGGAATGTCCTATTTTTGTTTTATAACTATACTGAAGTCGTGAACTATAGCTGTGTTCTTCCTTTAAATCGACATTGCCCGAAGCCATGCCTTCTTTCCAAAAAAGATCGTTGAAAGTGGGGATTCGATAGTTATTAGCCAAACTTAACCTAAGATTCATATTAACCTTTAGTTTCCAATCAAGGGCAAGGGTGAGGGCAGGAAGTTTCAAGTCGTTTTGAATTACTTCGTGTCGAACCGAAATTAGACCATGGAGCTTGCTTTTGGGGTTGTTGGCAAAGGAACCAAAGAGGGCGATTCGGCTGCGGTAATTATTGGCAATGAGATTGTCCGATTTGCCCGATTCGTAGGCGTGTTGAAGTCCAAATTGCCATTGTCCATTTTTACTATTTCTTTTGCTCCAGTCCCAATCCGTGGTATTGGTAACACTTTGATGTTGGGCATGCAATGCAATTAAAGTATCATTGTATTCCATCAAAGCCCATTGAGTTTGGTTACGTATCGACGTTTTCCAGCTTTTCCAATAATACGACCAGTGGATTTGAGCTCGAAACGAACAATCGCTTTGGTTTTGACCCGACTGGGTGGCCGATATGGGCTGAGCAAGATTACGTTGGTGTTGTATATATAGGACATTCAATCCAATACGTTGCCTTGAGCTCAGTTGGTAGTCGAGAATTTGCGATAGTCCCCACTGTCGATATTGTGCGTTTTCTTGAGTTTCGGTAGGCCTTCCAAATTTTTGAGTATTTTGAAATTGAAAATTATTCTCAGCTTTTTCACTCCATAGCTTAGTATGGGTAATCAGTTTCTTAGATGAAAAACCCAATCCCCAACCGCCTTGAAATAAGCCAAAGCTACCCATTCCACCCTGGGCTTCCACACGAAGTCCATCGTTAAACTTTTTGGATTGGCTCAGGTGAATGCTGCCACTCATTGCTCCACTGCCAAAAAGTGCGCTACTAGCCTCTTTTTGAATGTAGATGCCATCGAAGAAAAAGGTGGGAATAACACTTAGATTGGTGCCTCCGTTTAAGGGATCTTGAAGATTCATTCCATTCCAAATTATGGGCACATGGTGAGATAAACCACCATTCATGCTGAGGTTGCTATTGCCTCCAAGACCATAAGATTTATATTGTAAATTGGTATTTTGGCTGAGGAAATTACCCAAATCGAGGTTGCTGGTTTTGCGCATGAAAAGGGTGTCGAAGGCCTGATTGGCTCCCGTGGGGGAAAGGTCGATCTTCTCAGCCCAGATTTCTACTCCAGTGATGGGCATAGCAGTATCGGGTGGGGCATATTGCCCAACCAAAGCTGTTGATAGCCACAACAGGATTGTAATCAATACTATATTCCGCATTGCAAATTGCATTTGCGGCAAGCGGCTTACGAAAATTAATGGTAAATCTTCGCCTTTTCACCGAAAGCCAGGTTAATATCCCTAGATGGCAGGTCTTCTGACTCGTCGCTTAACTGACCCTTCCCATCCTTAAAAGCAAAAGCTGGACAGTGGTTTATGCCAGTGCGGAGTTCTACTCCGGCGACTTACAGCAGCGGGAACTGTTCAGGATTTACACCTGATTCCCTCTTAGTCTTTGGTAAAAAGCTTTTTTAAGAGACTTTCTACATCAGAACCATCGGCGGCAAATGTAGCGTATTTTTTGAAGTTCAACAGGTCTTTTTATTTTTTTTCGACCAGAAATCTAAGTACATGACGAAAATTCGGTTAACTCAAAAATAGTTTGTAAATCATTGTTATTAAATGTTATAGCTAAAGAGTTTATCCCATATTTAAAAAGACTATAAGCTTTTCGACCATGTTTTTTGGTAATAATAGGAATTAAATCATTCAATTTAATTCCAATCTTATATGCCCAAGTAAATGCAATTAGCACCAGGGCAAATAATTTTTCAACTCTATCCATTTCAGTTAAATGAGTATCTTCTATGTTGAATCTAAGTATTAATTCCTCACTTCTTCCGTCCACGATAGCCAACGGGAGATTTCGGAGCAGAAACGATAGTTCGGTCAAACCGATAGAAGTAAATATGACTTTGTTAATGACAATCAAATAGAAGGTTTTGAAAGGGATGAGGTTGACGGTAAAGCCGCCACCTCATTACTCTTTTTGATCTTTAGAGCCTTGTCATTAGTAGCGCAAGTCCCGAATACGAAGTGCTTCGGGAACGTTTTTCAATTTCACTGCTTCATTTTCCTTCTATCTTTGCATTCAATTTAAAACTTCAATTTATGTTTCCTACTTTA
>DZDC01000093.1:0-2366 GCA_022736595.1 Draconibacterium orientale
CATGAAGTAAAAAACTCATGCGTTTGCCCTGGTATCCCTTTGCCGCTACTAGTGTTTTAGGCTACGAATCTTTATTTTTGCTTTTTTTAAAATCGAATGATATGAAATTAGCAGACAAATGACAACAGATGAGGAAGTTCGTGAGCCGATGGCAGCAAAGCTTGAAAACTCAACATGTGCCTGCCAACGAAAATAAAATCGACGGCCTGCTTCTCATAAATTTGATGATGTAGTTTTTCAAAGGTATCCCAATTTATTGCGAGACTAAAGTCAACAACTTGTACTTCACTGCCACAAAGGCCTTATTGAAGTTTTCGCGGGCGGCCTGTCTCATGGGATGGGTGTATTTATAATCTTTGCCATTAATGCGAAGCAAGTAACTTGTATATTGCTTCTTATGAACTTTGGTACACTCTTGAATCAATTGCTTGGGAGTCATACCAGTGATGCAAATACCATCGTTTTTGCTTCGGGTACTTATCTTTATTATTTCATAATCGGTGCTAAAATCAGGATCGATACATATAAATAAAATTACATCATAATTATCCATCTGTTCAATATCCTGATCGGTAAATTGACATTGACACCTAAAATCCACGCTGGTTATAATTTCATGTTCAACCCATTGCTTGCTTTGTGCAACAAGATTGCGAATGGGACAATCGCATTGATTATCCTCTTTACCATATCCTAAAACTAATATTCTCATTTCAATTGGTATAAACTTTCATCATCAGTGCTTTATAACGGATTAATGAAAATAAAAAAATAAAAAATCCCCGACTGATGACTCATCCGGGGACCATAAAAACACAAACCTAGGCAACAAATTGCCAACATAAAACAAACAATATCTTAAACTGTTAAGATTAAATCCACGGGTTACCCATGCTACAAAATGCACCTTTACTTTTGCAGCAAGGATGCTTCTTGCAATCTATCAGTCTCCGCTTAACATGAATATGAACGCTTTCGCAAAATTACTGCGCAAAGATAATAGATTTGTTATTTATATAACATCAAATATTAAAAATATTTGAAAAAAATCATATTGTTATCTCATTGATTTTCTTTTACTTAATAAATAATAGTATTATCTATTAACATATACTAAGTTTTTTAATGTACTATGTTATACAATGTACTAAAAATTGATGTATATTTGCCGCATCCAAAATCATAAATATGAACCTAGAAAAAACCAAAGCCCAAATGAAGAAGGGAGTACTCGAAATTGTGATTCTGAGCATTATTGCCAGAGGCGAGTCGTATGCTTCCGACATTATCAAAGAACTAAGAGAAGCTAACCTCTTAGTGGTGGAAGGCACACTGTATCCCCTACTCACTCGCCTGAAGAACGAAGGCATGCTCGAATATCGATGGGAAGAATCCAAATCGGGACCCCCACGAAAGTACTATGCCATTACCACTTTAGGTAAAAATATTTCAACCCAGCTTAACCAAGATTGGCAAGAATTGGTGAGTTCCATTGATCAATTAATAAACAAGAAATAAATTAGCAAACCGCTGGTCCTTGTTTACATCGATCAGCTTCAATTTAACAATTCAATAAAATAACCCATAACCATGAAAAGGAATTTACGAATTAACATTAGCGGTCGATTGTTTAATATCGATGAAGACGCTTATCAAGAATTAAATCAATATCTTACACGATTAAAGACGCACTTTGGTAACTCAGAGAGCGCTCATGAGATCATGGCTGATATTGAATCACGCATTTCAGAAATGTTTCAAGAAAAGCATGAAAACAGCGAAAGTGTGATTGATAACCTTCGAGTGCAAGAAGCCATCAAAGCCATGGGTGAACCTGGCGAAATTGATGATGAAAATGAAGAAAAATCGTCAGCACCCAAGTTTGAAAACACCACATACTACGGAAAGCGTAGAGTTTATAGAGATGGCGACAATAAAGTGGTAGGAGGAGTTTCGAGTGGTTTGGCTGCCTATTTCAACATCGACCCATTGTGGTTGCGTTTAGCATTCGTGGTGCTCACTTTTTCAGGAATGTCGATTTTGGTGTATATCATCCTTTGGATTGTAATTCCTGAAGCCAAAACCACCGCACAAAAACTCGAAATGCGTGGCGAACCCATCAACTTGGAAAATATCGAGAAGTCGATAAAGGATGAACTGAACGATTTAGGTGAACGGGCTGACCAATTTAAAAACAAGCACTTTACAAAAAAAAAAGGTGAACTAACCGTTTTTGAGCGTTTAGCACAACTGATTGTTCAAATTGTAATGGGCATTCTACGCTTTGCAGGAATCTTGATCGGAATCATTTTTGCCTTTATTGCCTTCATCTTATTTCTGGCTTTAATTCCAATTCTTTTTTCAGG
>DZDC01000093.1:2466-8775 GCA_022736595.1 Draconibacterium orientale
GGAGATGCTTTCAACAAAAAAGCCAAAATAGAGCACAAAACCATTCTGCCTGATTTTCAAGGAGATACCATCTTCATTGAACTAACAAATTCGAATGAAAAAACACGGCCTTTACCCATTATGAATTCATACTACGGACAATATCTCTTTGCATCCGACGAGACTAATTTTTATCTCAATCCGGAAATTGAAATTGAATATATCGACAGCAACGAAAATGCGATGATCATTTACGAAAGTATGGCCAATGAAAAGAATCTAGCTTTGGCTAAAGAAAAACTGGATCATATAAGCTATCAATACAACTTCAACGACAGTTTACTGAAGCTTTCCAAATACTTCCAGTGGCCTTTGGCAGATAAATACCGTGGGCAGCAAATCAAAATCATCCTACAAATTCCCCACGGAAAGGAGATAAAATTTCTTGATCAGCCCAAGTATTACAATGATTATGAACTAAAGCAAATCAAAGAACAACTCATCGAAGAGCAAAATTTTGAGAATATGGTTTTCTTCAATGGCGAAAGCAATCACATGATTATTGTTAACGATGAAATAATCGAAATCATTGATTCTGAAGTGGAAATTGACAGCTTGCCTTAGTTGATAAGATTATCGAGGTAAGTTTTGTCCGGTGAGGGTACGGTAAAGATTTAAGGCATATCCATCGGTCATTCGGGCCACAAAGTCCACCATGCGCATCAATTGCAAGTATTTTGATTCGTTATTTTGAGGAATGAATTGCAAAGGGAGTAGTAATTTAAGCTTTTGAGCATTCATTTCTTGAGGCCGAGTGACCACGCTAACAAATCGTTCAAGGAGTCCATAAATTACCTGATAACCAGCCAATTCTTTCTCAAGAACAGGTTTGCGCTGATAGAGAAAAAGATTCGATTTCTTGATAGGGCCTTCTAAAATGGGTGTTGAAACCAAATTGTCGGTTAGCTCGGCATCAAATTGAGCCGTCATCATGTCTTCGTAAGAGAATTTAAAAGCATCAAAGGCTTCATCAACAAGCTGATTGATGCTTTTTGCACGTAGATAACTCACCTTTTCACCCTCATCTCTCATGCGACTGTATTTAGCTTCAGTGGTCTTGAATCCTGCGTTTTGTTGTAATAAAGGAAAAAGCAATTCTTCAATCTCTGACAAGCGCAAAAAACCTTGTTTATAGCCATCTTCTAAATCAATGATTCTATAGCAAATGTTATCGGCTGCTTCCACCAAGAAAACTAAGGGATGTCTGCAATACACGGATTGGGCTGCATCATCACTCAAATTAAGGAGTCCAGTTTTTGAAGCTATTTCATTAAAAGCATCCCATTCAGAATTGAAAACCGAATACTTTTTAAAGGAAACTCTTTTGGGAAGCGCAGCGCTGTGGCTAGGCAGAATCGACTGGTGAGGATATTTGGCAAAGGTGGCCAAGGTTGCCGCACTTAGTCGCAATCCACCTTGTACCTCATCAGGGTGGTGATTGGTCATGATTCTAAATCCATGGGCATTTCCTTCATATTTTATAAAATCGGCCCATTCAAAATCTGAAAGACCCAATTGTGTTTTGATGTAATTGTTTTGAACAAAAAAATCGCTGATCGCCTTTTCTCCACTATGACCAAAAGGCGGATTTCCTAAATCGTGCCCTAGCGCAGCCGCTGCCACGATATCACCAAACATGCTCATGTGAGCATTGGGAATTTCATGCTTTTGAGTGAGAATAAACTCTCCTGCCAAATTGCCCAACGATCGACCCACCATGGCCACTTCAAGACTATGAGTGAGGCGATTATGAACAAAATCGAACTGAGGTACCGGAAAAACTTGGGTTTTATCCTGCAATCTCCTAAAGGCAGAAGAGAAGATAATGCGATCAAAATCGCGCTGAAAGGCTGAACGATGTACAAAGGAATCGTAATTGGGAGTTTCTTCGCCAAAACGTTGGCTACTGAGAAGCTGATTCCAATTCATTGCTTTTGTAGTAACTTGGTGGATACTCATAAAATCAAAAGGTAAAAGGTTAAAGCCAGGGATCAAGATGGGTATTGGGACTTGCGTAAATATCGAGCTGACCTAAAGAAACGATATCTTTAATCGTTTGATATTGGATTTGATAGGATTCGTTCGTAGGTTCAAGCTCCAATATTAAAATGTACTGATTAAGGGCAAGGGGCAATTGGTTGGTTTTAAAGTACAAATCGGCTAACTTCAACCTAATTTCGATGTTAGAAGGCTCTAAATCAGAAGTTTGCTTCAGTAAATCAATTTCGGCTTGTAAATTCATAGATCAAAAAAAAGGACATGAAAAAAGGGTAAGCTACTTATATCGCACCGCTCAACCACCTACCCTTGCTACCTTCCGGTCCTGGGGGAGTTCAGCAGGAGCTGGTCGTATAAGACTTACCCGCTGCAAAGGTAAAAAGATGTTTGGAAGTTGCAACATAAGATTACAAAAACAATAAAATCGATAAAACACTAATATAATGACAATTAAAAACTATAACGACTTTTTAGACCCTAGAGGCAAGTTAAAAACCAGCGTATAAAAGCCCAAAATCATTGCCAGATTAATGAATATTAAAACAATATTACCAAGTTTAAAATAATGATCGAGCCAAAAACTTAGTACGATTTGACTT
Organism: Draconibacterium orientale; assembly: GCA_022736595.1. GTDB lineage: Bacteria > Bacteroidota > Bacteroidia > Bacteroidales > UBA1556 > UBA6267. The sequence continues at coordinate 5,103 of DZDC01000093.1, forward strand.
AAAACTAATAAGCCTATAATCAATGAAATGCCTTTAGGGGAAAACCCTTTGTCCAACAATACATGATGGATATGACTTCGATCGCCATGAAAGGGGTATTTGAATTGAGATAGCCGCCTTAAAGCAACCCTCAGCATATCGAACATCAAAAAACTAACAAAAGAAAAAGCTAAAGCGGGTGCCGAATTCATTCTAAAAACACCTTCGACTTGATAATTTACCTCATCAAATTGAATAAGGGCAATGGCCATGATAAGGCCGATGCTCATGGTACCGGTGTCGCCCATAAAAATACGAGCGGGTGGAAAGTTGTAATGCATAAATGCTAAAAGACTGCTTGCCAAAGTGAATAGAATCAGAGAATAATCAAATTGCTGAGCCAAGCAAAACCAGATTCCCAAAGTAGCTAAAACCACAAAACCTACGACCGAAGCCAATAAATCAACCCCATCAATCAAGTTAAAGGCATTGATAATCCATATCATGAGAAAAATACTGATAAACTGATCGGCATGAGCACCGTATGGAGCTGCTACATGATGTTGAATAAACTCAATCTGTACCCCTCCACTAAAAACCAAAATAGAAACAGCTAACAATTGTACAATGAATTTAAATATGGGTTTTACTTCATGCAAATCGTCGTAAAAGCCCAGCGATGCTAATACTAACGCACTGCTAAGCATATATCGATAATCGGGATAATGAACGATATCAGAAAAAAGCAAGAAACTGATAATGCTACTCAAAAAAATAGATACACCGCCTAAAGCCGAAATTTTACCTTGATGAGTTTTTCGGTAATTGTTGGGCACAAAAAGTCGATTTACCTCTGCCACTTTAATCATTACAGGCAAAGAAATGAATGTCAAAATAAATGAGAGTGCTATGGCTACTAACATTATAGCTTATTTAAATAGATTTCCTGCTGCTTTTTTCAATTCATCAGCGGCCTTCTTCTTCAGTCTTTCTTCAGCTTCTTTGGCTTTTTTCTCCGCTTCTTCCTTTTGCTTTTGAAGTTCGGCCTTGGCTTTTTCTTCCATTTCTTTCCTGATGCGATCGGCCTCTTCCTGAGCTTTTTGCTTTAACTCATCAGTTTTTATCTGAATTTGTTCCTGCACCACTTGTTCTACATTGGCTTTAGCCTGACTGTAATCGAGTTTTACCGTAGGTTTAGTAACAGTACCACCAACGATTGCTTTTATATTGAGATCGCTGGTTTCTGAAATTCCGGCTCCATGTGCATTGGCTTGCTGAATTAAACCGGTCAAAGCTTTTCCTGCACTTCCTTGTTGCACCTTTTCACGAGGTACAGTCAGATTCAAATTGTATTTAATATTTTGATCCAGGCCAGTTTCTCCATCTGTAGTCAGCGGCATCCCATTAATTTTGGTGGTAAATGGCTTCACGATAAGTTTACCCTCCTTTATTTCAAATGGAATACTTGCTGCTGCGGTGCTGATATTCTTTAAATCTTCGTATTTAAGAGCTGTTGCAAGGGCATTCAAAGAAGTGGAATTGGTGATACCTACGCCAGAGGTTGAGAGCAAACCTTTTGAGGCAATGGATTTTAAGTCAGGGTTCATTTGCTCATCTAACAAGCCTTCGTAACTTAAAATACAACTAAAATTACCCGTCACATTTTTCATTATAGGAGCCAATTGTTTCACCATATCCACCGCAAGGTAGGTTTGTGCAAAATCGAAATTATTAAGGCTAAGTAAAAAATGTGTTTTGGGTTGCTTCGGATTTTCCGTATTGTAATAACCTCCCATAGTCATCTCACCACCAAGGAGTTCCATGCGCATTTTATCGAGAATCAATTGCTGGTTTACGATATGAATTTTACCTGAAAAGGCTTTGATTTCCATTTTATCGTAAATCAATCGACCCACTGAGCATTGCAAATTAAAATCAATGTTCTTTGGTACTTCAAAAACAGTCATGGTGGTTACAGTTGTATCAGTAGTTGCAGTGGTTGCAGGTTGTTCTGAAGCCATCATTTTATCCAGATCGATCATGTCGGCATTGATTTTGAGGTCCCCGCTGAGAATTCCATCGGAAAACATATAATCAATGTAATTATTTAGCCTTCCAGATGCGTTTAAGGTATTGCTCGTATAAGTGGCTTTAAGTTCAGGCAGTTCAATGTATTGGGGAGTGAAATTCATGGAGGCTTTGTGCAAAAGTACACCGTCAGGAATATCGGCATCGCTGTAGAACAAATTATTGATTACCACCGAACCCGTTGCTTTAAAATCCTGATAACGCCCTTTATCGAGTGAGGATTGCTTACCCTGAAGGGTAATATCAGGAGCTATAGTACCCTGCAAGCGCATATTAGGATCCATGGGATAGACTTTTGTCAGGCTTTCTAAGTTTAACTTTCCCTTAAATCGGGCGTCAATATCAGGGTCAGTTAAGGGAGTTTTGAGCTTTAGAAAAATGCTCATTGGATTTTTTAAAATACTGAAATCAAACTTATTAACACTGATAACCATATCGTTCATATCGCTGCTGGGACTGTGAATGAGCATATCAATATTGATTTTCTCTACTTTTTCGGGCAAATCAGGATATTGAAAGGAGCCTTCATTAACCTTAAGCGCCAAATCAAAAGCGGGCATGGCGTATTCACCATAAATTCCTTTGGCAAAACCCGAAAACTCGACCACTCCTGTTACTTTAACTTGTTCATATCCTTGAAGATAAAAAGCAGGAATCAAAGACATAATGCTCTTAAGATCGGCTTCAGGAGCCGAAAAAGTCAAATCCATTGCAATATCCGATTGAGGCATGGCCACGAAACCATCAAATTTTAACGCCATGCCATTGATGTGCATCAGATTATCCATAAAATTGAACTTGAACGAATCGAGGTTTGCGCCTATTTTAGCTTCTAAGTCCATTTTTGATTGGTTAAGATATTTTACATTTTCCATGGTAAAATCCATAGATTCAATATTGGAAGTGAGGGAAAGCACAGCTTCAGAAGCCGTCATATCACCAGAGAGATCCATATTAAAATTTCGTATAACACTTTGGTAATCACTTTCAAAATCAAGATATTGAATATTGATATTTTCAAACACAACACTTTTCAATTGCATTTTAAATGGAGTGGTTTCTTCTGTGGGTTCCTCAACGGTCACCGTATCAGGCTTTACAATATCCCAGTTGGCTTTGCCTTCTTTGGTAACGAGAAGTTTAAGAACTACCTCATTGAAGTAGATTTTCTTAATCTGATAATTGCCATTCAAAACACTTCCCAAATCAAGCGTAAAACTAATATCTTGAGCATTGATAAGGGTATCTTGAGCAAAACCATCAACACCAACTACATTCAATCCTTGCAGACTCAAAGTGAAATTTGGAAAATTCTTAAAAATGGTGATATCGACATCCACAAAATCAACTTTAGCCAGCAAACTTTTGTTGATTTCAGATTTAAGGGTATCCACTATTTTTTGTTTGAAGAAGAAAGGAAACAACAATAAGGAAACCAATATTAGCACAAGGATTCCTGAGGAAATAATCAGCGTTTTTTTCATAAATAATCTATATATATTTAAAGGTTAATTCTTATTTTGAGGTGCGATAAATTTAATTGATATTTCTTTAGTACATGACAAAAAGTTACAATAGATTTAAGATTCGACTATATTGTTGATAA
>DZDC01000094.1 GCA_022736595.1 Draconibacterium orientale
TGGCTCCATTGACAAGCGAAGAATCGTTGCTTTTGTATAAGGCTACTGAAGCAAAACTCACTGGTGCAGCGGTATTTTGATCTAAAATCATTCCTCCCACCCCATTTTTGGGTGCAGTTTGCCCTTTACCTGGAGAGCCTTGTTGCGAGTGAGCAATTAAACTTAAACTTAAGAGTAGCACTAAAAACCAAGATTTGATAATCATAAAAATATGAGGTTGATGAGTAAGCGAGAGTAACTAAATAATATTTCAAAACATTCAAATAAAAACTCTTAGCCATATTAATTATTTTTTCTATAGAAAAGGACTTTTAAAAATATGGGTGAAAGAAATTGAACGTTGCCAACTTTGACAGTATTGTTTGCAAAAACTTTCGGTAAGCGTAAAAAAAAACTGCCATCAAATTTTCAAATGATGGCAGTCAAATATTGAATTCAAAAATTATTTCTTTACAACTTCGCCTTCTGCTTTATTTTTTAGAGTTTCAAAGGTTATTGGGCTAGCCACAAAGATTGATGAATAAGTTCCTACGATGATACCAATCATTAGAGAGAAAGCAAATCCGCGAATTACCTCGCCTCCAAAAAGGAAAATAGCTAATAACACAATTACGGTTGTACCAGTGGTATTGATACTACGCATCATGGTGCTATTGAGAGCACTATTCATATTTTGCTGTAAATTGTGTTTTGGAAATAGATTTAAGTTTTCACGAATACGGTCAAAAATAATTACAGTATCATTAATGGAGTAACCCATAATGGTAAGGATTGCTGCAATAAATGCTTGATCTACCTCAAGGTCAAAAGGAAGAATACCAGAGAAAACACTGTATAATGACATAATAATAAGCGCATCATGTACTAAAGCTACGGTACCTCCCAAACTAAATTGCCACTTACGGAAACGAATAAGAATGTACAAAAAGATAATAGCAATGGCAAAAATCACTGCCAAATAGCTTTGCCAGATCAAGTCATCAGAAATGGTTGGATCTACCTTTTGAGAACTCATCATTCCTATGGCTTTGCTATCATCATTTAGGGCGTATGTATCAAAACTAATTGGGTTTTTATAGGCATTCTTAACCCCTTCGTAAATAGCACGATCCACAGTTGAATCTGCATTGATATCTGTTGATTCGATTAAATATTTTGTGGTAATTTTTACTTGATTAGAAGGTCCAAAAGTTTTTACTTCAGGGGTCAATTGATTACCATCTTCATCTACCAAAAAGGCTTTCATGTCCTGCGCTAATTTGGCAGTATTAACATCTTGGTCAAAACGAATCACATAAGTACGACCTCCAGAGAAATCGACACCGTAGTTAAAACCTCTAAAAATCATACTTCCAAAACCAATGGCCAAAACAACCGCTGAAATGATATATGCTTTTTTCCTAAAACCAATAAAGTCAAAATTTCCTTTGTAGTTTAGCTTTACAGCCATATTAGTTGCAAAAGTGATATTCATTTCACGGGTTAAAGCCCAGTCAAAAATGAGTCGAGTGATGAGAAGTCCAGTAAACAAAGTGGTGATGATACCTACCATTAAAGTGGTAGCAAAACCTTGAACGGGACCAGAGCCAAATATAAATAATACGATACCTGTCAACATGGTAGTTACGTTACCATCGATGATAGCAGAATAAGCATTTTTGAAACCATCGTTAATGGCGAGAAGAATGCCCTTTCCTGCTCTAATCTCTTCCTTAATACGTTCGTAAATAATAACGTTGGCATCTACCGCCATACCCATGGTAAGCACGATACCTGCGATACCAGGCAAAGTTAATACCGCTTGTAGAGAAGCGAGAACTCCAAACAATAAGAATACGTTTATTAATAAAGCGATATCGGCAATGATACCTGCTTTACCGTAAAAGAAGATCATATAAATAAGCACTAAGAAGAATGAAGCCACGAAGGATGCCAAACCAGAGTTAATGGCTTCTTGTCCTAAAGAAGGTCCAACGATTGCTTCTTCAATAATACGAGCGGGAACAGGTAGTTTACCACTTTTCAGTACGTTGGCTAAATCTTCTGCTTCTTCCAATGAGAAGTTACCGGTAATTTGTGAAACACCACCGCCAATTTCGTTCTGAACCACAGGTGCAGAGTAAACATAACCGTCAAGAACGATAGCGATGCTTTTCTTAATATTATCGTGAGTTAAGTTTTTCCAAATATGTGCACCTTCTGAATTCATGTTCATGGTTACTTCAACAGTTCCATTTTGAGAATAATCGCGACGGGCATCAGAAATGGCGCTACCATCCAAAGGAGGCTCACCATCCCGTGATTTTACTTGAACAATATAAAGCTCAAGGGCATCAATTTTATTGCCATTTTGAGTCATGTAATCGGGAGCCTTAACACCCCACATCAAACGCATATCGCGAGGGAATAAAGCTTTAACTTGAGGCAAGTTTAGAATTGCATTCACTCGAGCTGTATCTCTTACTAAGGCAGTACCCAAAATGGCTCCGTTTCCGGGATACCATTTTCCATCTTTATTTTGATAGTAGTTAGGATTGAGGTATTGAAACAAATGTGCGGTTCCAGTTGCCTTTTGCATTGTATCAGCACTTGCTCCACCTTCAATATTAAGACTAGAAGAATCGGTGGCTGCAATTAGTGCAGAGGCAGTATCTTTTGCAACCTCAGCGGTGGCTGCCACTTCAGCTTTAGCGGTATCTGCTACAACTTCTTTGCTGACTTTCTTGTTTGCGAAATAATTCATCGAAACATTTTCAGCTTCAGAAAGGGCATTGAAAATCTTAGGATCACTAAAATCGTAGGTTTCCCAGAATTCAAGGCGGGCGGTAGATTGTAATATCTTACGAACCCTGCGAGGATCTTTTACGCCAGGAAGTTCAACAAGAATACGTCCGTTTTGTAATTTTTGAATACGAGGTTGAGCCACACCAAATTGGTCGATACGTTTGCTTAAGATATCGTAAGTATTTCCGATGATGGCATTGGCTTGGTCGTGCAACACCTTAAGAACTTCCTCGTCAGTGGAAGTTGGAGTAACCAAGTCTTTCAAGTCAACGGTTGCAAAAACACTTGACAGGGCTATACCAGGATTATTTTTGGTCCAAGCTTGGTAAAATAAACTAATGAAATCGTCTTGTGAATTTTGTTGAGCTACGATGGCTTCATTAATAGCTTTTTGAAAGTAAACCTCTGATTTATTGCTACCGGCCATGGCTACTACCACGTCAGATACAGCAACCTCAAGGGTTACGTTCATACCACCTTTAAGGTCAAGACCAAGGTTTATTTCTCTTTCTTTACTTTCTTTAAAAGTAAAATCTACAACCCCAAGGGAATAGATTACTTCGTTTGCCATTGAATCGAGAAAATAAGCTTCTGCTGATTTCCGTAGCGAATCAATAAAACTACTTTCCGGACGTCCGGTTCGTTCAGCAATCATTTGAGCCTCGGCTTGAACTTGAGGACTATTGGCAAATGCTTCGGCTTTAGATTCTACTCGTGAGGTAAAAAAGCTAAAGGACAACTGGTACAGTGATACCAGTGCAAACAAGATGGCTAAAAGTCTGATAGCGCCTTTATTTTGCATAGGATTTTGTTTAATAAATTTATGTTTTACTTTAAAAAAATAGAGCGGCAAAATTAGAATAAGTAATTGAATTAAACAATATTAAATTAATTATAGCTCTTCCTTATTAAACTGCTGTAATACTGATATTTACTAATAAATTAGCAATTCAACTTCAAATTGAGTTTTTGAGTTTGCTGCACAAAACCAACCTATATTCTTGTTGATTTTAATACTACAAGCTTTTATACTATTTCCGAATTTTATCGTAATAATTTCTCGACTATATTATATGATTTACAGCGTATTATGCGTAATTAGTAAATTTTATAAAATATTTTACTCTCTCTTTTTAGATTTTTTCACTTCCTTTGCGGTAGAATAATTTATTTCATAAAATCAAGCCCATGAAATCTAATAACTTTATTATAATCGTTATTTCCCTCTTCTTGAGTGGCTCAGTACTAGGGCAAATTGGAGATATTAGTTTTGAACAAACAACCCACGATTTTGGACAAATCCAAATAACAAAGGGCTTAGTTTCTTACGATTTTGTATTCAAGAATACTGGAAATGCCGATTTAAAAATTTTACAAGTTAAAACCAGTTGTGGATGTACGGCTCCAGAATATCCAAGTACGAATATAAAACCCGGAGCTTCGCAAAAAATAAAGATCACCTTTAATCCACAGGGTCGTCCCGGACCTTTTCATAAGTCTATTACCGTGGTTATCAACAATCCCGACAAACCCAATACAGTCCTTTTTATAAAAGGTTTTGTGATTCAAGAGACTACCTCTACCAGTGATTTGTATCCCATTGAGGTTGGAAATCTTCGAATGGTAAGCAATCATTTGGCTTTTAATAACCTCACCAATATTCAAACAAAAAAAGACAGTTTGACTGTTTTTAATGATAGTGATGTGCCCATGACCGTTGCTTTTGAACAAATACCGGCTCATATCAAAGCTAGCATTAACCCTCAAAGTATTCCTCCAAAAACAACTGCAAAAATCTATATAGAATACGATGCTAAGCTTAAAAATGATTATGGATTGGTTTACGATCGCATTGCCATGCGTACCAACGACAGCAAACAAGGCATGAAGGTACTCAATATCAGCGCACGTATCAATCAAGATTTCAGCAACTTAAGCCCATCACAATTGAAAAAGGCACCCAAGATAGTGCTAACAACTCAAAAATATGATTTTGGCAGACAAGCTACAGGCACAGTAATCAAATACCAATTTGAATTTAAAAATGAGGGTAAATCGGATTTAGTGATTTTAAAAGTTAAAACCAGTTGCGGATGCACCACCACTGCCTTAACTCAAAACACCATAAAAAAGGGCAACACTGGCTTTATTGAAGCCGTATTTGATACCGAAGGGCGAACTGGAAAACAGGTTAAAAACATCACTGTTATCACCAATGATCCTGCCAATCCGGAAGTAGTTTTGGAAGTTACAGGCGAACTTTACTAACGCACTTCCTTTACAAAGACATCGTAGAATAAGGTGGCCTTGGCTGGAATTTTCTTTTCGTCGCCCAAAAGGCCATAGGCCAAATAAGAAGGAATTACCAGTTTGGCTCTATCACCCACTTTCATCAAATGAAGGGCTTCATGCAATCCTGAAGGTTCCTCAGTTTTATCTACCACAATCACTTTATCGCCATCGGTGGCACTGCTGTAAAGCACTTCTCCTCGGATAAGACTTACCGTATATTCGATACGCACCACACTTTCGGTGGCTATCCCATTTCCCACACCTTGCTTATAAATCAGATATCGCAAACCCGATTGAGTTCGATTAAAATTCCACTGACGGCGGTTCAGATAATCATCTATTTGTCGATCTTCCACCTCAATATAGGCTTTATTGATTTCGATAAAAGCTTCTTTCACCTGAGCTTCATTGATATGCTTTTTTTGAGATTTTGAGGTATTATCACAAGATGTTAAAGCCATTAAGCTCAATGATATGACTGCAAAAAGAAACTTCATATTAATCCTATAAATTTTGTATAATTTCATTAAGTCGTTGAATGGTTTGCTCCATATTCAATGCACTTTTACCTCCGGCAGCATTGAAGTGGCCGCCGCCTTCAAAATATTTTCGTGCAAAGTCGTTCACCGAGAAATTGCCTTTTGAACGGAAAGATAATTTGATTCTTTCAGATTTTTCATAAACTAAAATTGCAAAATTAATCCCTTTGATGCTTAATGCATAATTCACAAGACCCTCTGTAAGTCCCTCTGCATTACCAAATTGTTCCAGTTCCGATTTTGTTAAACTCATATAAGCCGTTCTTTTTTCTGGAATTACAACGAGTTTTTGGTTGAGGCAATAGCCCAACATTTGTAATCTTTCGATGCTATTACTATTATATACCAAATCATGCGTGGCTTTCACGTCAATACCGTATCGAATGAGTTCGGCAGTATTTTCAAAAAGAGTAGCATCGTTGCAACTGTAGGCAAACGAGCCTGTGTCAGTCATGATGCCCACAAACATACAAAGTGCAGCTTCATAATCAATTAACGATTTAAAGCTGGAGCTTTTTAGAATTTCATACAACAATTCGCTGGTGGACGATTTTTGTGGAGCGCTAAACATTAAGTCAAAATAATCTTCATCGGGCATCAAATGGTGATCAATCAAAACCTTAAAAGCTTGGCTTTCGAGCATGGGTTTTTCGAGATTACCTGTTCGATGTGGCGCATTAAAATCGATGGCAAAAAGCAAATCGGCATTAACAATGGATTGGTTGACTTTATGTCCTTGAACGTCATGAATAATTATCGAATCCACATTGGGCATCCACTGCAAAAAATCAGGAATTTCGTTGGGACAAACAAGGGTCACTTCCTTTCCAAAAGCCTTTAAAACGCTACCCAAAGCAAGGGCTGCACCAATGGTATCAGCATCGGGACTGGAGTGAGATATGAGGGTAATTTTTTGAGAATCGGAAATCTTTTTCTCCAATTCTTGAATAGTTTCGATTTGAAATTGCATAGCTGTTGTTAAAACTTGGGCAAAAGTAAGGATTAATTTTTATCGGGAAATAACAGATATTATTAGGTAAAAATATTCCAAGTAGAAAACCAAATTCAAAGGATTCCACATTGGTTACCTAATTAAAACAGGCTTTTTAGCTTTCTTGGAAAAAAGAAAAAGGCTTAAAATTTAAAGAATGATTAGAAGGCCTCGCTAAATCCAAAAAATAAAGTGCTGAATCCAGGACCAAATCCGGCGTCGAGGCGAAGGTTGATTTTATTTTTAGGATCCACTTCAAAGCGCAATCCCCCTCCTGCCGACATACGGATGTATTTGGTGGTGAAATCGCCATAGGTTGGCATCACTTCTCCAGCGCTAATAAAGGCAGCAGCGCCAATCACCCAGAACAAATGGCGACGCAGTTCCACTTGGGTATCTATGATGGTTTTATCACGATACTGACCATTGTAATATCCTCTCATACGATCGCTACCTCCCATATAAGCGTAGGAATATAACGGAATCGATTCTCCAAAATTGGTTTCAGTATAAAGTTGATAACCAATTGAAAAACCTAATGGCAGTTGGCGAAAAGCTCTAAAATCAAACTTTAAACGCGTAAAGGAAAAATCAGAACCCAGCCAGCTAAGGTAATATTGCGATTCAAGCGTTGCAAAAATGCCTTTTCCAGTATTGTAAACATTGTCGCGACTGTCGTACATCACGTTCAATCCAATTCCTGAATTGATCCCAGCTTTAGCGTCGCTGTATTCTTGAACTACAAAATTACCACTGTCAACACTTACATTAAATACATCGTAGAAATGATAAGATGCACCCACATAAATATTTTCAAAAACCATCCGCCGATATTTTAAATCGGTGGAGAAGTATGATTTGGTAACCAAAGCCGAACTATCGGGATTGATTTCGTTACCCACGCCCCAAAACTGACGAGGAAATTTCTCCAGACGTACGGTAGCCTCAGCTATGTTGTTACTTTCGTCCCAATAAAATTTACTTCCTACTCCTAAAAACATTTGGCCATACATCGAGAATCCGACGGACTCCCCTACCGAAGAAGCTCTTGACAGTGAATCTTTTTTGCTCAACTGAAATGCATTAAATTTTGCTAAACCAAATACCCAGTTGGTTTCGGTGCTGTAAGTAATGATGGGAGCTGGAGTCTTCACCATTATTTTATATACCATATCATTGTATCTCAATAGCTTATCTACAAAAGTAAGGGTATCTATTTTCTCTGAACCATTAACTTCAATCTCATTTTTTTGCGCAAAAACCTGTGAAAATAATAAACTGTAAAAAACAATTAACAAGCAAGCATTTCTCATACGTTATCCCCGTAAACTGACCTCAATGATGCGTCCGTTGTTAAGTTTGCCATAATTCAAAGCAAAGTCGGCAATAAATTTACCCATTTCATCGGAGGTAATGGGAGCTTTAAAACCGGGAAAAGCTGCTTCTAACATTTCGGTTTGCACACTGCCTGGATTAATGCTATTGGTGTGAATGTTAAGACTTTTCCACTCTGTAGCCATACTTTCGGTAAGGCTATTTAATGCTGCCTTAGATGCGCTGTAAACTCCCAATCCTGGGAACTTTTCGGTTCCCTGAACGCCCCCCATACTACCAATATTTACAATATGGGAAAGCAAATCAGGAGCAAAAAAACGCAGCATAGTTTGGCTGAGTTTCAGTGCTGCAAAAGCATTAATAAGCATGTGTTGTTCCCATGTTTGAAAATCAACCTCAGTCAAGGGTTTAGTTTCGAGAAAGGCCGCATTATTGATGAGAATATCAATATGATTTCCTTCATTGAGCTCAAAAAAATCAACAAATGCATTGCTAAGTTGATCATAATCCTGAGCAGCCAAATCAAATGCTAAAAAGGAGAACTGCGAACCCTGCCCTTTACGTTCAACGTCAAGGCGTAATTTTTCAAGCTTTTTAGCATCCCTAGAAATACCGAAAATTTGATGCTGACCCATTTCTGCTAACGCCAAAACGGTAGCCCTTCCAATTCCGGAACTGACTCCACTTATTACAATATTCATATCAAAAGTTATTGAGAATACACATTCATTCCATCCAAAATATTGGAAGACAAATGTAAATGATTTTGCGAGATGG
>DZDC01000228.1 GCA_022736595.1 Draconibacterium orientale
GGGTTAAATTTTCATAAAAATAACCTAAGACCCAAAAATCAATCCCTCCAAAGTATACCTTTGCAGCCTGTTTTATAAAACGCAATCATGAAGGATAAAATTCATATTTTTCATAACAAAATGGTGGCTCGGGGTGTTTATTCCTTTGCAGGTAGAAGCATGCTTCGGCTTCTGATTGTGACTGCTATTTTAGGTTTTTTATTATACCTAGCGCAAACTTATATCAACGATTTTGGAGAAAAACTCAATCATTTCCTTCAGCTTTGGGATCCTCCTTTTATACTCACTCTTTTCTTTATTTCTGAAACCATTCTGGGACTTATCCCACCCGATTTTTTCATTGTGTGGAGCACGGCAACCCCTCATCCCTATTTATACCTCACTGTTTTTGCCATTCTTAGTTATACAGGTGGAATGTTGGCCTACTACCTAGGATATCGCGTAGCCCGATTCCCCAAAATCCATGCATATATCCTTAGTAAATTCAGTTCAAACTTAGCCACTTTGCACCGCTATGGTGGTTTCTTAATTGTTTTTGCTGCGTTGTTTCCACTCCCTTTTTCAGTTGCAACCTTGGTGGCCGGAGCCATCGAATATCCCTTTAAGCGCACAGCCCTATTGGGACTTACCCGATTGTTGCGGTTTTTTCTCTACGCTTTAGTATTGTTTAAAGTTTTCTAAACTTTAATTTCGCCCCCCCTGAATTTTTTTAAATTCTTAGGTATTTATCTAAATTTCTGCCGAGAATTTTACACTTATTTATTTACTTTTGCAAAGCGTGAAACCAAAGGATTTATTAGCGATAACGTATTTAATAACAAAACTTTATATCATGAAAAATTTATTTACCCTCGCCTTTATGGCCTTAGTAATGGTATTGGCAAGCTGCAACAATCAACCCGCCGTTGACCCCGCTCAAGCCTTCGCCGATTCAGTGAAAGCCATGGCTGCTAAAAGCTTTGCCGTATTACCTACCTCAGCCGAAAACCCAGCCAATGCCGGAACAGCAGAAAAAATTGCTTTAGGAAAAGCCCTTTATTTTGATGTTCGCTTGTCGAAAAACCAAACCCAAAGTTGTAACACCTGTCATAACCTTGCTACTTATGGAGTGGATAATCTTCCCACTTCCAAAGGCGACAATGGCGCTCAAGGTACGCGCAACTCACCCACTTCACTCAATGCCATGCTTCACGTAGCCCAGTTTTGGGATGGTCGCAACAAAGATGTTGAAGAACAAGCTGGAGGACCTATACTTAATCCAGTGGAAATGGGGATCAAAGACACCGCAAGTATGATTGCCGTACTTAAGAAAATTCCTGAATACCAAACGATGTTTGCCGCTGCCTTCCCAGGCCAAACCGATGCCATCACCTACGACAACCTAACCGACGCTATTGGAGCCTTTGAGCGTACTCTACTCACTCCTTCAAAATTTGACGAATTTATCGCCGGAAATACCCAAGCCCTTTCACCAGAAGAAATCAAAGGTCTAAAAACCTTTATGGACGTGGGATGTACCACTTGCCATAGCGGAGCCTTATTGGGTGGAAATATGTTTATGAAATTTGGTTTATCAGTAAACTATTGGGAGCTAACCAAAAGTGCGGTTATCGATAGTGGTAAATATGTGGTAACCAAAAACCCCGCTGATATGTTTGTTTTCAAAGTACCTAGCTTGAGAAATATTGAAAAAACATTTCCTTACTTCCACGATGGTAGTGTTGCCGATTTGAAAGATGCCATCCAAATCATGGCTAAAACAACACTCAACAAGGAGTTAAGCACTGAAGAAGTAGAAAGCATCAACACTTTCCTTAAATCTTTAACTGGAACTGTTCCATCTAAGGCGCTTCAAGAAACTCCTGCCACCGCCGTGGCTGCA
>DZDC01000095.1 GCA_022736595.1 Draconibacterium orientale
TTATGGGTTTTCATAAAAAGTGGAAATATTGAATTGTGATTTTCGGTTTAAAATATAGAATCCAAAGATAAATAAATATTTAATAGCCTAACATTTATTATAAAAAATTTAATTGATCCAATGGACTCTTTATTTGGTCAAATCCCTTTGTGCCAACAAATAAATACCCCCATTGCGTAGATATCCAATTGATCTGCACCCTCATTTATTCTATGGAAACACCTCATTTTCGTATAGTTCGGGCTACATTTTACTATGGTTTGCATTCGCTTTGCTTTTATTGGGATTGAGTACCAAAAGTAAATATTCTTTCATTGGGTTTACATTGTCCTAAAATTTTAATTGATCCCTGAAAGCCCCCCCCCATTGCTATGCTCTTTGGAGTATTTACCTTGTCCTATTCTATGACTTGTGCTGGTTGCAAGTTCTGCCAAATGCTATTAAAAATTGACCTATAAAACTTTACCTTTGTGCTTTTTAAACTTTGAGCCATGCTAATTCGACTTTTTGAAGAAAATCCCAATCCTCGTCATCTGGAACAGATCAACGAATGTTTGAAGGATGGGGGCGTAATTATCTATCCTACTGATACTTTATATGGTTTCGCTTGCAGTATCCAAAACCCAAAAGCCATCGAACGCATCGCTCGATTAAAACAAATTGACTTGATCCAAAATACTTTTTCAATCATATTTAACGATCTTAGCCTCCTTTCTGACTATGCCAAACCCATTGATAATGCTCATTTTAAACTCATGAAGCGTTGCCTGCCAGGTGCTTTTACCTTTATTTTAGAAGCCAATAACAATATTCCAAAGCAATTGATGCGCAAGAAAAAACAAGTGGGAATTCGCATTCCAGACCACCTCATCGCTCGCCAATTGGTCGAGAATTTGGGCAATCCACTCTTATCCTCCAGTTTACCCGTTCCCAATACGGATACCGAATACGCCACCGATCCTGAATTGATTTACGAGCTTTTTGGCAATCAAGTGGACATTGTAATTGATGCAGGCTTTGGACAAACCTCGCCTTCCACCATCGTGGATCTAACCGACGTGGAACCCGTAATTTTGAGAGAAGGCTTAGGCGATATTTCCTTAATTTATTAGCTATGGCAACGCAGCGCGAACTTTTTTTAAGACATATTGGCCAAACCTCTCCTGCCCCATTGGCTTTGGAAATGGAAAAAGCGGAGGGCATTTATATGTTTGATAAATCAGGTAAATCCTACTTCGACCTTATTTCTGGAGTCTCGGTGAGTAATTTAGGCCACAGCAGACCCGAAATTATCGAGGCCATCCATCAGCAAGTAAAAAAGTACATGCATCTGATGGTTTATGGCGAATTGGTACAAGAGCCTCAACTCCATTTTGCTGTGCTTCTGGCTAACCAACTTCCAGCCTCGCTTCAAAGTGTGTACCTTGTCAATAGTGGTGCTGAAGCCATTGAAGGAGCTCTGAAATTGGCCAAGCGTTTTACAGGTCGAAGTCAGATTATAAGTTGCGAAAATGCCTATCACGGTAGCACCCACGGAGCCATGAGCATCATGGGCGCTGAAACCTTCAAGAATGCTTTTAGACCTTTATTACCCGACACGCATTTGATTCGTTTTAATGAGCCGGAGGACTTGAGTCTTATCACTGAAAAAACCGCCTGCATCGTGGTGGAGCCTGTGCAAGGCGAATCAGGCATTTACCCTGCTCAGCAAAGCTATTTACAAGCCTTATCAGCCCGATGCAAGAAAACGGGAACCTTGCTCATTTTTGATGAAATTCAGTCGGGTTTTGGTCGCACGGGAGCCCTGTTTGCCTTTCAAAACTATGGCGTCGTTCCAGACATTCTTTGCCTTGCAAAAGCCATGGGAGGCGGCATGCCTTTGGGTGGTTTTATCAGTTCTGAAACCATCATGAGCAGCTTAACTCACGATCCTGTTTTGGGTCACATTACTACTTTTGGAGGGCATCCGGTATCGTCAGCGGCGGCGCTGGCGCACCTAAAAATTTTAGTCGATGACCCTTCCATTATTCAAACGGTTGAAAGTAAAGCTGCTCTGTTTTATCAATTGCTTCACTCCCATCCAAAAATTAAAGAAATTCGATATTCAGGATTACTGATGGCTGTAGATTTGGGGTCATCGGCTTTGCTGCATCAGTTTTTGAATGAAGCTTTGCTGCAAGGAATTTTAAGCGATTTTTTCCTTTTTAACGATCAATCTTTTAGAATCACTCCTCCCTTAACCATTTCTGAAACTGAAATAAAAAAGGTTTGCAACCTGATTATTAATATACTTAATGCATTGTAAATTAACATTATAATAAGAATCCTAAAATAGAACCGATGAATCTCAATCCACAACAGATAGAATTTTTACAAATGGCCATCGATTTGGCTACCCAGAATGTAGAAACCGGCCAAGGAGGTCCTTTTGGGGCTATAATTGTAAAGGACGGAAAAGTAATCGCTACCGGAGCTAACAGCGTTACTCAATTGAACGATCCCACAGCTCATGCCGAGGTTACTGCCATAAGAAATGCATGCAAAATATTGGAAACCTATCAATTGACCGATTGCGAAATTTATTCGAGTTGCGAACCTTGCCCCATGTGCCTTGGTGCCATTTACTGGGCACGTCCCAAGGCCTTATTCTTTGCTGCGGATAAAAAGGAAGCTGCTGCTGCGGGTTTTGATGACGATTTTATTTACCTCGAAATTCCAAAATCGTTGGAAAATAGGAATCTTCCAACTCAACGTTACCTTCATCCTCAACGTCTCAAGCCATTTGAAAAGTGGAATTTCTCGAATCTTAAACTTCTTTATTAGCTCTCAGCTTCAAATTCATCCAAGGCGAGTTTAGCTTGAAGTCTTCCGTATTCATATAATTCTTTTGATTTGAAAAACTCAAAAGTGGAAGCGCTTTCGCCAGCAATGGGAATTAATACATCGGGAGGACTGCTTTTTAAAGTAAGCAAAGTGATTTGGCGTTGCATAGTATTCAACGATTCTTCCATCAATTTCCAATAGGTAAATTTTGATTTTTGATCCTTTAAATGCGCTTCTTCCGAAGAGGGATCGAAGAATTTTCTGAAATTACTCAATACGCCTTGGTTTTCTATCTTGGGAATCCCTTTCTTCAATTTCGTTTTAGGAAGTTTCTCTGGGGTTTCTCCATCCAAATCCACCGCCAACATAAAGTCACCATCGATTCGGGGAGCATGATTCACCGGTACAGGATTCATCAATCCGCCATCCACCAAAAACAATTCATCGATGGAATGAGGTGTAATAATGGTTGGATAAGCGATGCTGGCACGAACGGCATCATATAAATTTCCTTTGGAGAACACAATCTCTTTCCGTTTTTTAATGTCCACAGCCACTACCGTCAATTTTATGGGCAAGTCTTCAATCTGCCATTCGCCACACATTTTTTTAATCTGATCAAAAACCTTTTCGGCTTTTACAAATCCCAGATTAAAAGTAAAATCCATAAGGTGATACACATCTATTTTATTGAGACTAATCATCCAATCGAGAAATTCCTTATGATGTCCAGTAGCGTAAACTGCACCAATTAACGAACCTATGCTACTGCCAGTAACTGAATGAATATGGTAACCACGATCCAGCAATTCGTCAATAATTCCTAAATGTGCAATTCCTCTTGCTCCCCCACTTCCCAATACCAGCGATACCGATTTCTTTTTCATTGGTTATATGAATTTTATGTTAATTTGTCAAAGTTGACCATTTAGAATCTATTGATTAGCATTCAAACTCTCAATGGTTGCAAGCATTTGTTCCCAACTGTATTTTTTCTTTTCAATCTTGCAATTTTCGATAAAGGCTTCTTTGCGATCATTTTGATAAAAATCTACAATGGCATCTGCAATTTTCAGAGGATCAATATCCACCACATAGCCCACTTGGCCATGGGGAACAATTTCGGGCAAGCCACCCACTCGTGTCACCAGCATGGGTTTTTCAAAATGATAAGCAATCTGTGTAACGCCACTTTGTGTGGCGGTTTTGTAAGGTTGCACCACCATATCACAGGCGCTAAAATACAGTCCCACTTTTGAGTCGGGAATAAAGTCTGTTGCTAAAATCAATGAAGATTCAAGGTTGAGTTCAGCAATGAGTTTATGATAATATTCAGCATCGGTGTAAAATTCACCTGCAACCAACAATTTAATATTCAGCACCTTAATTCTTGAATCGGACATGGCTTTAAGCAGTAAATCCAATCCTTTATAATCGCGAATGAAGCCAAAAAACAAGAGATATTTTCCCTCTTGAGGAAGATGGAGTTGATTTCGGGCTTCCGTTTGGGCATAGCCGGATCCAAAATTATCGTAGATTGGATGGGGATTAAACTTCACCGGTTTTTGATGTTTAAACATTTTCATATCCTCCACCACCGATTGCGACATACAAACAAAAGCGTGTACAGAATTGATAAAGTATTGAGAAAGAAAGTGATCTCCGGGTCGTTTTTCGTGTGGAATAATGTTATCGATAATGCTCACAACTTTGGTGGCTCCATTGGATTTGGCTAAACGAGCCACAGTGCCCAGTGCAGGCGCCATAAAAGGCAACCAATATTTCATCAAAAGCAAATCGGGTTTTAACTTTCTGATTTTGAGACCCAATTTAATCCAACTTAAGGGATTGATGCTATTAAGAGCAACTTCAATGTCCAATCCCTTTGGTGCAGGTTCATCAGAATATTGGCTTGTTCCAGGAAATAAGAAGGAAGGATATTGCAAGCTAAAAGTAAAGATCTTCACTTCATAACCCGCTTGTTGATAAGCTCTGGCAATACGTTCATTATAATTGGCTATACCCCCGCGCAGCGGAAAGGCTGTGCCAACAATAACGACTTTTTTAGTCGAGTTTTGACTCATCGATTCCTAAAGTTTCTTGTATATGATACTCGTTGCGAGTGGATGAATTGCGAACCATCAACTCCCCTAAAAAGCCTGAAACGAACAAGGTAGTCCCCATCATCATACTCAATAAACTCAGATAAAATAAGGGGCGATCGGTCATGTTATATTGCAAAAAATAGAATTTGGCAAACACAAGCCAAGCTGCAATTCCGAATCCGATCATAAAAAGCAAAGTTCCCAAGGAGCCAAAAAGGTGCATGGGTTTTTTTCCAAACTTGGAGATAAAGGTGATGCTCAACAAATCGAGGAATCCATTGATAAAGCGCTCAATTCCAAACTTTGAATAGCCGTAAGATCGTTTACGATGTTCAACCACCTTTTCGCCAATCTTAGTAAAACCTGCCCACTTTGCTATCGCAGGAATGTAGCGATGCATTTCGCCATATACCTCCACGGATTTTATCACATCTTTTCGATAGGATTTTAAACCGCAATTCATATCATGAAGTTGGGTTCCTGTCATTTTGCGGGTAGCGGCATTATACAGTTTGGTGGGAATGGTCTTGCTGATGGGGTCGTATCTCTTTTTCTTCCATCCCGATACCAAATCATAACCTTGTTCGGCAACCATGCGGTAAAGTTCGGGAATCTCGTCGGGCGAGTCTTGCAAATCGGCATCCATGGTAATCACCACATCTCCTTCAGCAGCAGCAAACCCACGATTTAAAGCCGCTGATTTACCATAATTCCTACGAAACTTAATGCCCTTAATATTGGGATTGGTTTTGGAAAATTCGGAAATGATAGACCACGATTTGTCTTTGCTTCCATCATCGATAAAAATAACCTCATAAGTGAAGTTATTGGCATTCATTACCTTTACAATCCAATCCTTGAGTTCGGGTAAAGATTCCTCCTCGTTAAAGGTGGCTATAACAACTGAAATTTGCATTATTCTTGAAAATTATTTGCTTCTTTTTTGGTAAATATCGACATGATTAAAGCGATGATTACACCGTAAAAGATACTACCCACAAAAGCTATTAAGGTCATAATCCAAGGCTTAAAAAACATGGATTGAACCTCCAGCGATTGTTGGATGGTTTCTTCGGGTATATTTTGTTTATACATTTCTTCGGCAGCCATTTCCTGAACTTTTACCATCATATCAGGATCAATAACTGTGATAAACAGAAAAGTATATATTAGATTTACTACACTCAAAATCAATGTAATAAAGAACATAAACTTAAATGACTTACCATAAGAAATAAAGCCATCCAATGACTTATCGCGCAACTCTTTTGTAAAATAAAAAAACAGAACTGCAATGATTAACCAAGTGAGGTATCCAAAATTCTTTGATGCTGCCATGTCGGAGGTTACCGACCAAATAATCAATGACAAGACAACTGAAACTCCACCAGCCAAAAGGCCAGGTTTAAGAGCTGAATTAAAAGTAATAGGTTGATCGTTCATGGTTTTGTCGTTTAAAGGTTAGAGTGAGCAAATATATACATTTAGCTCGCTGATGAAAAAGGACTTCTAAAAATAAATAAAAGTTATGCAGAACTGAATTGCTGATGAATGTCAATCACCTTTTCAAGTACCATTTCTCCATTGGCATTGCTAATTACAAAGTCACTTAATTCTGCTATTTTTTGTTGGGCAAATTGGTTTTGAATTCGATCCAGAACCCGCTCTCGAGAAATTTGATCCCTTTTCATAACCCGCTGAATGCGTTCCTGTTCCGGAGCCACAACTCCTACCACAAAATCCACATTTTTATTAAAGCCCCCTTCAAACAGAATGGCAGCTTCCATTACGACGTAAGGATACTTTTCGGTGGCTTTAGCGTGGCACCAATGCTCAAAGTGTTGCATCAATAATGGATGAATCAGAGAATTGAGTTGCGAAAGTTTTTCTTTATCTGAAAATACCACTGAGGCCAATCGCTTGGTATCCACTTTACCCTTTTCATCAAATATTTCGACACCAAAGTGTACCGCCATGTCAGCCTTAATACTTTCAGAAAACAGGATGCTTTTAGCCTCAATATCGGCATAAAAAACGGGCACACCGAGATGTTCAAATATTTTAGAAATGGTAGTTTTTCCACTTCCAATTCCTCCCGTTATTGCCATTCTCATCATTTTCCTTTGATGATTACAAATTCTACTGTTTGGGGTTCTATGCTAATATTTTTAGCATTTTCAGGCACTTTAGATAGTTTTACCAAAAGTCGTTTTTGATGCAAAATATTCATGCTATCAACAGTTACAACGGTCATGAACGAAGTATCACTCAGCAACTTATAATCGGGTAAGGTCATTTGGTAATTTATTTTAACCCTAGCAGGAAAGGTCTTTATTTTCAATCCAGGAATTGTGGATTGAGCAGTTACATTTACAGTATTGGTAAATTCAGAAAAATGCTCCACATCCACCGACACTTCTACTTCATTGGTTTCTAAGTCAAACAACGAATCAGGATTTATGAGTCTCAAATTGGTCAACCTATCTTTTGACAATCCAAAGAGTTTTAAGGTATCGGTTCCGATGTATTTCAGTTTTCGTAGCTGCAACAGCGGCCCTGTAACCTTCACCACCTCAGGTTTAACTTTTGGCCGTCCCACAATAGTAAAGCCCGATTCAAAACTAAGGTTATGGTTTACCTTGATGGGAATTTCCATGGTTTTTAAACTGTCAAAAACAAAGTAAAGCGAATCGGGCGTAAACTCATTACTGGTAATATTAATGCTCATTTGCGACTGAATTGCCGCCTTAAACATTTTGGTTGAAACTGCTGCCACGTAACGGTTGTATGGGGTTTTACGAAGTTCAAGTTTGCTCAAATCAATTCGAACTGGATCGGTGGAGCCAAGGTCGTTGGAAGCAAGTTTATATCCTTGAGCTTGAACATCCATTTTTAAAACATGTACGGGCTTATTGACCAAAATCAATCCTTCAGGAGCCTCGGTATAAACCACCTCCACTTCAATCTCTTGTGAAAATTCTTCGCCAAGAGTCATCATAAGCCAGATGAAAGCTGAGATACCCAAGCAAATGGAGAATATCTTTACATTCACTGATCCGATGAGTTTTAATATCTTCTTAAATATTCCCATTATTATTTTCTCTCGTTAGCTCCAAGCATTTCATATTAAAATTAAATTTTGAGTGCTAAGATTCATAAAATCAACAGAAAAAGGATAGTTAAAATAAATTTGAATTCATTCCGATTTATCCAATTTCAGGTTCACAAAGATACAAGAATACATTTTAGGGAAAATTTAAAAAACTACCTTGTGCCAACAAAAAATTTTACTTTAAATAAAGTCAATAGGAAGCGATAGATTACGAGCCTCACACAACAATATTGAAGTAAAATGTTTTGATAAAATTCTCATTAAATCGAAAGGCTGTATTCTAAAATAGAATAGATTGAAATACATTATGTCCGATTAAATACAAAAAATATTTATTTCAAAAGATTCCTCACCGCGTTACCAATGACAACTTTACTGATTCATAGAGATTCCTCACTGCGCTATTGTGTAGTCCTTCCTATATTTAGATTCCTTTTAAGCATAGCATGGAATCTAAATCAAGGGTAAACAGCGCATGTTCCTATAGCTATCGGTTGACTCTTATTCCATTCACTTTAATCCTACAAAATTAAATTTTTACAACTAAAAATCTTAGTACATGACAAAAAGTTACAATAGATTTAAGATTCAACTATATTG
>DZDC01000096.1 GCA_022736595.1 Draconibacterium orientale
GAGAACTTATAGCCCTGGTACCTACTTTTCGCTTGGAGCTACCTGGAACTTGTAAGAGCAACTGTATCTGATTTTTAAGTTAAAGCCAAAGGTCAAATCATGACTTTTGGCTTTACTTTTTGGTAGCAATTAGGTAACATTAGGTTCATTTAGCAGTTCCTCTCTTTTTTATTTCTTGAGGTTATGGTAATGTTGGATTAACAATGCAGAGCCTAAATTCCAAGAATTTTGCCTCAAATTTAACAGATAATACAATGAACAAAATCTTTACGCTAAGTTTAGCACTTTTAACTTTCTTTGCCATTCAATTAGAGGGTCAAATTACAGATCCCTTTTTTGATCATGTAAACTATCGTGGTGCATTTGGTACCACTGATTGGACTCAAGGTTGGTCAAACTGGAATCCCCAGAATACCACCTATCCTTCCACTACCATCACCGTTTCAGGTGACATTACCACCAACCAAACTTGGGCTCCCAATGGTAGTCCATTATTAGGTTCAGCTGCGTTTACCAATTCTAATCTTCTAGATCCATTTTTTACTCCAGTGACTTATATTGGAGCCTTTGGTACTACCGATTGGACCAGCGGTTGGGCCAATTGGAATCCTCAAACTACCAATTACGCTACTCCTACAGTAACCATAAGCGGTGATATCACCACCAACACAACCTGGAGTGCAAGCAATGTTTATTTGTTAAATGGTTTTGTTTACGTAAAAAGTGGAGCTACTTTAACCATTCCTGCAGGTACCGTTATCCGTGGTGATAAAACTACCAAAGGAACCCTTATCATCGAAAGAGGTGGTAAAATCAATGCCCAAGGAACTGCAATGAACCCTATTATTTTTACCTCTAACGTAGCCGCTGGATCACGCGATTATGGCGATTGGGGTGGTGTGGTAATTTGCGGTACCGCTTCTATTAACGTGCCCGGTGGTGAGGCTCTTATCGAAGGTGGCCCAACTTCCTATTATGGTGGTGGTGCTACTCCTAACGATCAAGATAGCTCTGGAGTAATGAAATATGTACGTATAGAATTTTCAGGAGTTCCTTTGCAACCTAATCAAGAGCTCAATGGTTTGACATTGGGTGGCGTGGGTAGCAAAACTAAACTCGACTATATCCAAGTTTCTTATTGCGGCGACGACTCTTACGAAATGTTTGGAGGTACCGTTAATGCAAAACACCTAATTGCCTTTAGAGGTTGGGACGATGATTTTGATACCGATTTCGGTTATCGTGGTAAACTTCAATTCTTGGTGAGCTTACGCGATCCTAATATTGCTGACCAAAGTGGAAGCAATTCTTTTGAATCAGATAATGATGGATCAGGTTCTACCAACACTCCTCAAACTGCTCCCATCTTTTGTAATGTTAGTGTTTTTGGTCCAAAAGCCACTGCTTCAACAACCATCAACTCAAACTATAAAAAATCAATGCATATCCGTCGTAACTCTAAACTAAGTGTTTACAATTCTGTATTTTCAGGCTTCCCTTCAGGATTGTATATCGATGGATCTTCTACTCAAAATAATGCTATCGCTAATACACTACAAATAGAAAATACAATTCTTGCTGGAATGGGCAACTTCTTTGAAATTCCTAGCAGCAGTACCGTTTGGACTTCAGCAGCTGCAGAGCGCGCTTGGTTTTTAACCCCTGCCAAAAACAATGATACTTTAGCTACCAACGCTCTAATGATGGTAGGAAATCCTTTTAACCTTACGGCTCCTGATTTTCTTCCTAGCAGCTCCAACACTGTTTACAAACTCGAAGGTTTTGTGTATGTAAAAGCAGGTGCTACTCTAACTATTGCTCCTGGTACCATTATCCGTGGTGATAAAACCTCAAAAGGTACTTTAATTATTGAGCGCGGTGGAAAACTGATTGCTGAAGGTTCTCTATACAATCCTATTATCTTTACTTCTAACGTAGCTGCCGGCTCTCGCGATTATGGCGATTGGGGCGGTATCATAATCTGTGGTAAAGCCGCGCTTAACGTTCCAGGTGGCGAAGCCATTATCGAAGGTGGTCCAACCTCATCCTATGGTGGTGGTGCTAATCCCGACAACAACGACAACAGCGGTTCTTTGAAATACGTTCGCATCGAATTCCCTGGTATTCCTTTGCAACCTAACCAAGAAATCAATGGTTTGACCATGGGTGCTGTGGGTAAAGGTACTACCTTAGATTATATTCAAGTTTCTTATTGCGGCGACGACTCTTATGAGTGGTTTGGTGGTAATGTAAATGCAAAACACTTGATCGCTTTCAGAGGTTGGGACGACGAATTTGATACCGATTACGGTTACCACGGAAATCTGCAATATCTTGTAGGTCTTCGCGATCCTAATATCGCTGACCAAAGTGGAAGCAACGGTTTTGAATCAGACAATGATGGTTCTGGTTCTACCAACACTCCTCAAACCAAACCTATTTTCTCAAACTTAAGTATGTTTGGACCTAAAGCTTCTTCTTCTTCTACCTTCAATTCAAACTTTAAAAGTGCTATGCATATTCGTCGTAACTCTGCTTTGAATGTTTACAATTCCATCTTTGCAGGTTACCCAACTGGAATGTTAATCGATGGTTCAGCTTCCCAAACCAATGCCAACAATTCTGAGCTCAATGTTAACAATTGTGTGATGAGTGGAATGGCTAAATACTTTAAAATACCTTCTGGTGGCTCAGTTTGGACTTCTGAAGCTGATGCTAGAGCTTGGTACCTTGATTCGCTTCGCAAAAACGATACTTTGGTTGAAAATACCGACTTAGAATTGATGGATCCTTTCAACTTGAATGCTCCTAACTTTATGCCTGCTGCTACCTCTGATATGTTAATTGGTTCAATCTGGTACAGCAATATTGGTTTTGAAACACCTTCGGCCAATCTTAACAATGTTAAAATCTATCCTAACCCAACTCATGGAAATTTGAATGTAGCTCTTACTTTAAATAATTCTGAGAATGTTAAAATTCAATTGTTTGATTTAAGCGGAAGACTTATCGGTAATTTGCTTGAACAAGAAATGGGTGCCGGAGCTCATACTCAAACTGTAAGTTTACCTCAATTAGCTGGTGGTTTCTATCTTATAAAAGTAAGTACTTCCAATGATGTATCTACTTTCAAACTTCTCAAGCAGTAATTTACTGTATTGTATTTAGTTTAATTATGGGTAAAACCCCTGCCTCGGCAGGGGTTTTTTGCGTTTAACTGTTTAAAACGCGTTGCTTTAATGTCTCAATATTGGTATAAGCTTTTCTGAAAAACTGATATCGAATCTTCTCCGAAACCTTACTCACAGGGGTGGCTTTTCTAATCATATTGCTTAACCATTGCTCCGAAAGATTGCAATAGGTCTTGTTTAAGGTGGAAATGGTGCTGAAGCTCATGTGTCCAAGATATACGCTCTTAGTGTTGCCTAAGTCCACCAAAACGCAATTATTTCCGATTTCTATTTCGCTAAAGTACAATTCGTAAGATGCTTTTTGACCTGATTGGGCTGTGCTGCCTTGCAGTTTGCGTCCAATCTCTGCTTGCAGTTGGATGTCTTTGATCAATTGAGCCAATTCTGCTAAGATTTTTATCACCACCTCGTTGCTCTCAAATCTTCCCGACTCCCAGAAAAATTCGATTTGTTTTATCACGCTGTAATAAGTGGTATCGGTCCATATTTCTACGGAAGGGATGTCGAGGTAAGCTTCAAAAATTTGCCGACCTCCTTCCATAAGCTCTTGTGGAATGAAGGTTTCAGTAAATTTTTTGCCTTCACTGTCGTTGTTGTTTAAGATGGCTTCCATCCAATAGAAAATCTTAAAGGCACCAAGTAAAGGATATTTGTAATTGTAAAAAATAGGAATGTCCTCACAAGCGTAGGTGATTTTTTGTTGCTTGGCATTTTTAATCAGATTCAAATCTTTAAGCATCACCTTGAGATAAGTGTCGAAGCTGTCGTTCTTATTCTCCAATTTTAGATAGGAAAAAGTAACACTGTTGATGTCAATATCATCAAAAACATCGAAGGAAATTTTAAAATTTCTACAGAGTTTGGTTACCTCGTCGATGGTGAGCTGGGTGGTTCCCCTAATTCTACGATAGGCACTGTCCTGCGAAATCTCCAATATGTCGGATAATTCATTTACCAAGGTAGTGTTGGCGGTCAAAATATCTTCTATTTTCTTTAAAAAGTCGTTTTGTGTCATAAATTGATTTGCAGTTTTTAATAATTACCCAATAATTATTTGCGAAAATTGCAAAAATAATCAATGCCAATCACATTTCAATGAAAATTTGTTTTCAACGAAAAGAACTTATGTTGTCGGAAATGAAGCTAAGTTGTATTTAATCAGTCCTATAGATAGTGGTTTGTGATTGAATTTTTTTTGCAATAAATCAATATCCCTGAGGAAGGGTTGCGCATTGTTGTTTTTTTGGCTAAAGGGGCGAATGTAATTTTGCCGCATCATTAACCCCAAAAACTGATTGTTATGAAAACAAGAATTACTCCTTCACAAAATCAATTTTTTTCGAAACTATCTTTTGGAAAAATAAGCAACTTTTGGAATATTATCTTTTGGATTTTTATACTTCTTCTGGGTTCATCAATAAAACTCAATGCGCAAACAAAAGCAAGTTCAAAACCCAGTATTGCAGTTATTAATATTGACTGCAAAGGTGTGGCTCTTGATATGAAAATGATGACCAGTTTGGTAGCTTTGGAGTTGGAACGCATCGACCGTTTTGAAGTGATTGATAAATACGATGTGCTTTCGCACATGAAGGCCAACGAAATAGACGTGAACACTCCCTATGGAAAAACGGAATTGATTCGCGTTGGCACGCTTTTAAAAGTGGATAAGGTGCTGAGTGGTAGTGTGGAAAAGTTTGGCGATAAAATAATTGTGGTTTTGCGCATCATCGACATAGCCAGCGCAACCATTGAAAAAGCGGACGTAATGGAATACCTCGACCAAGAGGAAGATATTCAGACCATGATCAAAATTTCGATCAATAATATTCTTGGGATTCCTAATGAACCTAATTTGGTGGAAATGTTATCCAATTTCAATCCTCCTATTTCCAATACCCAGACTAAAATAAATTTGAATGGCCCCCGCATTGGTACTTATGTCACCTTTGGCGAAGCAAGTGAACGCCTTCGTGCTCCCAAAGACTCAGGTGGTTTTGATATGTTTTTGTTTTCGGCAGTCATTGGATATCAACATGAAATACAGTTTATTAGCTCTGGCGATTTTCAAGGATTGTTCGAGTTTATTTTTACCGCTTCGGGTTTTGAAGCAGGAATGTTTATTCCTTCTTTCTCTACCATGATCGGGTCAAGGTTCAATCGGTTGGGGGTAGAATTTGGAATTGGACCTTCGTTCCGATTGGTAAAAGTGGCCAGTGGTGCTTATATCAACAACCATTGGTATTACGAAAGTCAAATACCCTTGGATGCCACTAATTATTCAATGGTTGACCGATTGGACTCGAAGGGAGATCTCACTGTAAGCACAGGATTGATTGTGGCGGTGGGTTATACCTTTCACTCTGGTTATTTGAATTTTCCCATCAATGCTTATTGGTCGCCACGCAAAGACGGTCATGTGGTGGGTGTTCTGTTTGGATTTAATTCGGCCAAAACCAAGAAAAAGATTAGAACTTCTGAGAAATAGTATTTGAAAAGAGATAGGTTAAAATTCATAACCGTAGCGCATTAAAGAACCTATGCCTTTAATGCTCTACGGTTTTATATATCTTTCAGTTTTTGAATGATTTGACTGTACCAGAAGCCCGATTGTTTCACAATTCTTTCTTGGGTTTTGTAATCCACATACACCAGTCCAAATCGAGGAGTGTAGCCCTCAGCCCACTCAAAATTGTCGGTAAAACTCCATACAAAATAACCGTTGACCGGAATCCCTTCGCTTTTGGCCTTAAACATTTGCGCTAAGTTTTGTCGAAGATAGGCTATTCTTTTGGGGTCATCAACTTTATGATCTACCAATTGATCGGGAAATGCAGCTCCATTTTCGGTAACAATCACTTCCTTGAATGATTTATAGGAGCCAAATTTCTTCAACATTTCGTACATACTTTTAGGATATACTTCCCAATTCATTTCAGTAGTTTGCACCATTCGTTGGTTGGCAGGAATGGCTCTGGCCCATAGGTAAGGGGTAAAAAAGGAATGCGATATCACTTCTCGGGTATAGTTTTGAACTCCAATAAAATCCATATCAAATGGAAGTTGTTGCAAGTCGTCGAATTTGATAAAAGGCTCTAGTTTTCTAAAAAGTTTGCAGTCTTGCACGGGGTAACCCAATCCGGCCAAAGGTTCCACAAAAGTGCGGTTGACGATGGCATCAACGCGTTGTGCTGCTTTTACATGCCGTTCGTTATTGTTTTCGGGTTCCACCAAAGAGCAAGAAAAAGAAGTGCCAATATGTGCATGGGGTTGATGCGCCCGAATAATGCGGCCTCCAATGGCTTGACAAAGTGCAGCATGGTGCACCGCAGCCAAAAATGAATTGATGCCCCTGCGGCCAGGAGCATGAATGCCCAAGAGATATCCAGCACCAGTAAAAACCAAAGGCTCGTTTAAAACTATCCAATTTTGCACCCGATCGCCAAAGAGTTTTACGCAGGTTTCGACGTAGTAGGCAAACCATTGGAGGATATCGCGATGGGTCCAGCCACCTTTGGCTTCGAGCACCTGAGGCAAATCCCAATGATACAAGGTTACCCAAGGGGTTATGCCTTTTTGCAAACATTGATCGATAAGTCGATTGTAAAAATCCACGCCCTTAGGATTTATGACGCCAACGCCTTGGGGTAAAATTCGACTCCAAGAGATTGAAAATCGAAAGTTTGGAATTTGGAGCGATTGCATCAAACCCAGGTCATGCTCATAGCGATGGTAGAAATCGTTGGCTTGCTGGCCGTGGTCGCCATTGCGTATTTTGTTTTTTTTCAGAGTAAACTCATCCCAGATGGAGTTGGATTTTCCGTCCTCATTCCATGCGCCTTCGCTTTGATAAGCGGCTGCTGAAACGCCCCAATGAAAATGGTTTTGACCCTTTGCCTGTTCCTTCATCCTTCTCTTAATCGCAATTGCTATGGAATGAGACTCTTCCTGAATTGCTTGGCGGTGAGCAAATCAAAAGTGGTGTCTTTTTTCTTTTTGGGCTTTGGATTGTTTTTAAAATCATTGAGAATGGCATCCACTATTTCATCGGTGATATTGGGGTAAGCCACTTCCACAAGGTTGGTATCGTGTATCCAATTTCTAATTTTATCCACTTTATTCTTTTTCAGGTTCGATATTACGCCTACTCCCATTTGCTTTAAGGCCAGTGCATTGCACTGCTGCTCGTATTGGCCTTTCATGGGGATCACCATAAGCTTTTTCTTCATAAAAAGTGCTTCTGAGGGAGTTGCAAAACCTGCTCCGCAGAGAATCCCTTCTGAGGTGGCCATACTTTTTACAAAAGCTTCGTTATTGATAGGTTGTATGGTAATATTTTCGTGTTCAATGGTTTCTTGGTTGTGTTTCGAAAACACCTGCCACTTAATCTCTTTAATTTGACTCAGAACTTTTAATATTCGTTGATCGTCGTAGGAGGGAAGGTAAACGGTGTAATGGCCTTCGTAAGTGCATTTTTGAGCTCTGATTTCGGAACGAATGATGGGAGTAAAAATATTGTAATCGAAAGCCTCGAAATGAAATCCAAATTTGGAAGTAACAGGAGCATAGCGTTTTAGTACGATTTTGCCAATGGGATCAATGTTTTTTGGTTTTGGAAAATGCTTATTGAAAACCGCCATTTGGTTGCTCAGCCCGATGCAGGGAACGCCTTTTTGTTTGCAAGCCCATGCCGATACGGGTTCAAAATCGTTGAGCACAAAGTCGTATTGTTCCACATCCACAGCATTTATTTCGTGGAGTAAAGACTTGATCTTAGCCTTTTTGTAGGTTCCCCAAATATCGACACCGCCTTTTTTGCCAAAGATAAAACTGAGACCAGTAAAGCGGTATTTCACTGGGAATTGGAATTCGAGATCTGATTGAATGCCGCTGATTAGAACATCAACTTCACATTTTTTTTCGAGGTAAGGAATGATTTCCATGGCACGGCTTAAATGGCCGTTGCCGGTGCCTTGTATGGCGTATAATACTTTCATGGAGTAGGTTTTATCGCTTCATCATATTGAAATCGAGGAGCATTTTGTCAAAGATATCGTGGTCGTTGAGATCCATTTCATCCATTTCCTCGTTCATGGTCATTTCGAGTTTATCGAGTTCGTTGAATTTGTGTATGGTCCATTTTCCGTTGGCAAATTCCAAGGCCGAAAGGCTTTCTACCCAATCGCCCGAATTCATATAAACAATACTTCCTTTGTCGTTGGCAATGGTGCGTATAACGGGTTGATGAATGTGACCACAAATCACATAATCAAACTTATTGCTGATGCCAATATCGGCGGTTACTTGTTCAAAATCATTGATATAAGCCACCGCTGTTTTCACGCTTTCTTTGATTTTTTTGGCCAAAGAGAGCTTTCCTTTTTTGAGGATTTTCTC
>DZDC01000229.1 GCA_022736595.1 Draconibacterium orientale
CGGGATAAAAACTATTGTCAAAGTGAGTGATAATATTCTTTAATTTTTGCAGCCATAAGTTTTCGTCTCGCAGTCAAGAAGTCGTTGTAGTCATTGATACTCATTTGCATAATGTCTGGTGGCACAGCGTTCATTTGCAAGTTGTCCAAAAGTTCTTGACGAGTTGAAAGACCGCTTACTTGCTTGTTGCTGTCCTGCATTTGAGTTGTGATAACTTCAAAATAGTCCTTCGGTGGTTTGTTGCCGACCTTGATGTTAATCTCTGACTGCATATAAACATAATTAGCAATTTGGTTGTATTTGCTCCTGTCTAGCCCGTTCTTTTTCAAATAGTCCTTTGGGAACAAATGATGAATGTCGCCACGAAGTGAAATAAGGTCGCCAACCAAAATATCCTTTGATAAAAATCCCCTGTCGTTTCCTTTTACCTGTGCTGCCAAGAAAACATGGAAGTAAGGACTACTTGCTACCGAAGTATCTAAACTCTGCGGAAGTGAAGCATTCCAAAACGCGTCTGAAAGTTCGCCTTCTTCTTTTTCTTTCAAGTACTCATCAAAAGGTTTTTGCGAAATTTGTTTAATGTCAAAATCAAAAGCACTTTCAGGCGAACCTGAATAACGACCTGTTAAGATTGAATAAACAAGCCAACGCCTTACATAGCTTTCAATGGCTACTGAATTAACACCTAGCTCTTTTAATTTAAGGTAAACGATGTAAGAAAAATTAATTGCGTTTTGTGAACGGATAAGTTTTGGGGAAATGAAACCAGCTGATTTTATTATCATCAAAAACCGCTTGAAGTTGGTTTCGTTGATGAAGTTTGCAACTCCCGTTTTTAGTGTTGCAAATGACTGCTCTGCTATTGTGTCTTCGTATGTGCGTGTTTCAAAGTTCCTGCCTGATAGCAAACTCACCAAGTCGGAAAGACGTCCTCTACTGAATTGCGTTGTAAATGCAACTCGAATTAAGTCATTGTAGTCAGGGTCATATAAATCTTCGTTCTCTATTTTGAGCCATTGCATTTTTTGGAAAAACTCTGTCTTTGCAAATTCTTTGTCATTATCAACAATGTGCTTGTAAAACTCGGGAGCAATAGCCAAATGGCAGAAGTAGTCAATTGCTTTGCGTAACTCATTACCGTTGTATTCGGTATTGGAAGCAATTTTACTCATTGCAAAGTCCGCTTGACTAAGAACAACACCTTTTGAATTGATACGGATAAAAATTTCTGTCACTGTTTCTATGTCTAAGTCAGCCGCCAACTCAATGATTCCAATTTGTTTTTTCGGGATGTTCATTAAGTTTGAAAAAGCGTTACGAACTTGTTTTTTGTCAATGTCTGGATTAAGTTCAAAATATTGGTCAGCAATTTCAAAAAGGTCTCCATTTATCGCTTGCGAAATGTCTGGAAGCCAAGTTTTGTCTTTAAGAATTGCAGGGTTTTGAACTTCAAACCGCTCGTCAAGCGGGTGAAACGCAATTTTGATTTTTACTCGTTCGTATGTCTTGTTGATTACATACTGTCCAAGAATTGCAGCCGTCAAAGCTGTTACACGTTGCTGCCCGTCAATGAGAATTTTTTTGCCCTCACTCAAACTGCCGTCTTTCAGTCGCACATTGGGATTTCTCCAAGCGATAACATAACCGATTGGATACCCTTGATACAAGCTGTCCATTAAGTCACGAACCTTTGAACTGTCCCAAACAAAAGGTCTTTGGATTTCAGGAATAGCAATTTCGCCTGAATTTACCCATGCTAGTAGAGTCTCAATTAATTGTTGGTTTACTGCGTATTTTTGCATTTGTTATTCCTTGGTTGGGTTTGAAGAAAAAGAGATAGAGTAAATTAGAGTATCCAACTATATTACTCG
>DZDC01000230.1 GCA_022736595.1 Draconibacterium orientale
ATCACACTGGCAAAGTAAAACTTTTTTTTCATAAAATTGAGATATAAAAGGTAAAATACTATTCTTAATTGACTATAAATTGTATCATACAACTAACCAAAAAAACCAACAGGCTAAGAAGAGGAGTAATGTATGTCAAAAAATGTATCTGATCATATCGTAAACATGCTAGTCGAAGCGGGTGTAAAAAGAGTTTATGCGGTAACGGGAGACAGCCTCAATCCCATAAATGATGCAGTAAGAAGAGATGGAAGACTGCAGTGGATTCATGTAAGGCATGAAGAGGCGGGTGCTTATGCGGCTTCCATGGAGGCAGAACTCGATGGGATTGGCTGTTGTATGGGGAGCAGTGGTCCTGGACATGTGCATCTGGTGAACGGACTCTATGATGCAAACAAAAATGGAAACCCTGTCATTGCCATTGCGTCCACTATTCATACCCACAAGATGGGTCTTGATAATTTTCAAGAGACAAGACCTGAAATTCTCTTTCAGGATTGTTCTAAATATGTATTTCAAGCCCATACGCCAAAGCAAGCAATAAACGGCATACAAACAGCGATACAACATGCCATAAGTCAAAAAGGTGTTGCGGTTTTAGGACTTCCTGGCGATGTAGCAGCAGCAGAGCTAGAGCCTGTACATTCATCCAATAGAAACTTTTATACCCAAGCCAAAATCATTCCAGAACATCAATATATGCTGGAAATTGCAAATAGGGTTAACACCCATGAAAAAGTAATGCTATTTTGTGGGCATGGGTGTCGTGATGCAGTAGCAGAGGTTATGCAATTGGCACAAATGCTTAACGCTCCTTTGGGTTACAGCTTTAGGGGGAAAATATTTTTTGAACACGAAGAAAACCCTTATGCGGTCGGATTAAATGGACTTTTAGGCAGCAAATCAGGTTTTGAAGCGATGCATGAAGCCGATCTTCTTGTGATGCTAGGTACAGATTTTCCTTACAGTGAATTTCTTCCTGAAAAATGCACCATTATTCAAATAGATACAAAACCTGAAAAATTGGGACGCAAGGCAAAAGTGGATTTTGGCTATTGCGGTGATATCAAATCAACACTCAAAGAACTGATGCCATTATTAAAAACAAAAACGTCTACCTACTATCTTGAAAAAAT
The DNA here is from genome assembly GCA_022736595.1 of Draconibacterium orientale. Taxonomy (GTDB): domain Bacteria; phylum Bacteroidota; class Bacteroidia; order Bacteroidales; family UBA1556; genus UBA6267. Next base: position 1,137 of record DZDC01000230.1, read on the forward strand.
GCGTACATTACATCAAAAAATTGAAACCACCTATGATAGCTATATCCAAGGCAAAGCATCCGAAAAAAATATTCATCCCGAATATGTAGCATATTTGGTCAATAAACTGGCAGATAATGATGCCATATTTACCGTAGATACAGGCATGAGTGCCGTATGGGCAGCACGCTATTTAAAAGCGGGTAAAAATCGTTACCTGACAGGCTCTTTCAACCATGGATCGATGGCAAATGCGATGCCGATGGCCATAGGTGCGGGATTGGCACATCCAGAGAGACAAACGATTGCCTTTTGTGGAGATGGCGGTATTTCGATGCTTTTAGGTGACTTGATGACTATTAGTCAGTATCAAATTCCTGTGAAAATAATTATCTTTAATAACCGGACATTGGGAATGGTCAAACTTGAGATGCGTGTTCAAGGCTATATGGACTGGCAAACAGATATGGTAAACCCTGATTTTGTAAAACTGGCAGAATCAATGAATATAGCAGCATGGGAAGCCAAAGAGATAAGTGAAGTAGAAGAAGCACTAATCAATGGATTTAAACACGATGGCCCAGCAGTGATTAACATCTACACAGACCCCAATGCCTTAGCCATGCCACCTTCAGTAAACTTTGATCAGATGAAAGGTTTTGCAGAGTCTATGGGAAAACTGATGATAAATGGAAAATTTGCAGATATAGTCGATACAACAAAAAGCGAGCTAAAATACTTACGTGAGTTATGG
>DZDC01000097.1 GCA_022736595.1 Draconibacterium orientale
TGAATTCATCGGCTTGTGCTATGATTGAAAGCGTAAAAGTAGGAAAAAGATGAATTGATGTTACAGCTTTTGCGGAGCGCTTGGAAGGAGTGGCGGGTGGATTTTTTGAAAGGGTTTGCCAATTTATTCCCACCCACGCAACCAAATTTATTACCTTGCATTGAGAGGTTTTGGAATTTCAAACATTGCATTTTAACTAAAACTAATTTCATGAAATCATCAATTACTTTAAAAGTTCTTTTATGGTTGTGGCTTTTGGGAGTTGCCACGCCGCTTCTATCGCAAAATTATGAATCTAAGAATTCGTCGAGACGCCTTACTTTAAGCCTTTCGGCTGGGGTTCCTGGGACGGCTTATTATATGGCAAGTTTTCACCTCAATACTTCTAAAAATAATAATGTTCCATATTTCAACCCTACTTTCTTTGCTCTCTTTTTTTATGATAACAATATTTCTCCTATAGGGTTTAGGAACTACAATGATATTCCAATTTATGCCAAATTTAGTTACCAACTTGGTAAAACTGATGAGTTAGGTTTTGTTTATCACTTTTCCGATTTTGGTTTTCATAATGATTTTAGAGATTTACGAATAGTATCACATGGGTTTCTTATAAGATATAATAAGATCGCTTATGAAAACCATGTATTTCAATTGTACTTTGGTTTTGGATTAGGAATGAAATATGTCACCTATCAAAGTAGCGATGTGTATAACCATAACTCTAATTATTGGCAAGATGTTTATTATCAAGAGGCCATCGAAGCAACGGTTGGGTTTCGTTATTTTTTCTACAAAAAGTGGGGTGTTTTTGGGGAGCTTGGAATGTCTCGTTCCGTACTTCAATTGGGGGTGAGTTATCAATTGGGGCGATTAGAATATTGATCAAAATAAAAGAGCCGCATCCAATTTTGAATGCGGCTCTAATTTTTACAATCGTTTCGGTTTGCTAAAGCTCAGTTTTTACAATTTTGTAAGTGTCGCGGGCAATTACCAATTCTTCGTTGGTAGGGACAACCCAAACTTTTACCTTTGATTGATCTTTGCTGATGCAGGCTTCTTTTCCTCTGAGTCCTTTATTCTTTTCTGCATCAAATTCAAGTCCCATATATTCAAAATCGCGAGCTACGTTGGCACGAGTGTCAACGGCATTTTCACCAATTCCTCCTGTGAAAACTACCACATCCACCCCACCCATTGCCGCTGCATAAGCGCCAATATATTTACGAATGCGGTATTCGTACATGCGCAATGCAAGAATGGCTCTTTCGTTGCCTTCGGCTGCTGCGGTTTCAACCTCGCGCATATCGGACGAAACGCCTGAAATACCGAGCACTCCACTGTGTTTGTTGACCAAACTATTGATTTGGCTTACACCTATATCTTCTTTATTCATGATGTAAGTAATGGCTCCCGCATCAAGGTCACCACTACGGGTTCCCATCATCAAGCCTTCTACTGGGGTCAAACCCATGCTGGTATCCACTGATTTGCCTCCTTTAATGGCGGTGATGGAAGCTCCATTGCCTAAGTGGCAGGTGATAATTTTCAGATCTTCAATCTTTTTACCCATCAATTCGGCTACACGTCCTGAAACGTAACGGTGGCTTGCTCCGTGAAATCCATAGCGACGAATACCATGTTTTTTGTACAAGCTGTAAGGGATGGCATATAGAAAACTTTCGGGCTTCATGGTTTGGTGAAATGCGGTGTCAAAAACTCCTGCTTGGGGTACATGAGGCAATAGATTGGTAACGGCATAAATTCCTTTGAGGTTGGGGGGATTGTGCAAAGGCGCCAATTCAACCACTTCTTCCATTTTGGCCACCACCTCATCGGTGATGCGCACACTGCTTTTGAAAGATTCAGCTCCGTGTACCACACGATGTCCTACAGCTTGAATTTCTTCAAGGCTTTTGATGCTTCCGTGGGCTTCGGAAAGTAATATTCCAAGCACGTATTCAATTCCTTGTTGATGGTCAAAAATATTTCCATTTAGGGTAATTTTATCTCCATCGTTACGCTCGTTTTTGATGAAAGATCCGTTCAAACCTATTTTTTCAACAATTCCTTTGGCCAACACACTTTCGTCGGTCATATTAAAAAGTTGATATTTCAGCGACGAACTTCCGCAATTGATAACTAATATATTCATTGGTTTCGATTTTTTCAGTTAATGATAAGCCAAACTATTTTTGACCTAGGTTAAAAATGCTTCCTTTTTTCTCTAATTGCTTGCCTTCTTTGTAAAGGTAGAATCCTTCTCCAGTTTTCACTCCCAACAATCCAGCGCGCACCATACGGCGAATGATGGGGGATGATTTGTAGCGAACATCTCCATATTCGTTGTAAAGGCCTTCCATCCATTTGGTAAGTTTATCCAGTCCAATATGATCGGCCATGGTGAAAGGGCCACGTTGCATACCAAAGCCTAGTTGCATGGTTCGGTCAATCTGAGCCACGGTACTTACTCCTTCCATCAACAGCTCGCAAGCTTCGTTGATCATAGGAATGAGTAAGCGAGTGCTAATGTTACCAGGAGATCCATTCACATTGATGATATCTTTACCAAGCATTTGAATGAAACGATTGGTAAAATCGAGGGCTTCCTCTGAGGTGTTGCGACAACGGTTGATTTCGATGATTTTTGTATCCACTGCTGGTGAAAGAAAGTGCACACCAACAGCCCTGCAAGGACGACGCAATACCACAGCTAAATCGCTGATAACGATGGTACTGGCATTTGAAATGAGAATGCAATCGTCGCTTACAACGGCTTCAACATTTTTAAAAACTTCTTTGCGTGTAGGTTGATTGGGAGTCCATTTAGTGGTATTGATGGATTCGATTACTACATTGCAATCGGCCAAATCTTCAAATTGGGTGCTGCCTTTGATGCGACTCAGTATGGCGCGTTTATCACCAGAGGTCATTCCCCAATGGCTAATCATTTCGTCGATGGCTCTGCCAATACCTTCAAAAGCTTCTTTCACTTTTTCTTCGGATATTTCGATGAAGGTTAAGTCGATACCACTTTTGCTTATGAGAATTGCAATTTCTTGCCCCATGGACCCGCAGCCCACCAATCCAGCTTTAATACTTCCTGTTTTGCTTTTTAAGGATTTATTCAAAGCATAATCTTCTAATAACTCGGACATATCTGTGTATTTATATGAATAAAAAAACGTTTTCTTAATAAGCTTGGTTAACGGTAATGGCCACCAGATTAACGATGTCGTCCACCGAACAGCCACGACTTAAATCGTTGATGGGAGCGGCCATACCTTGCAAAACGGGCCCCACAGCTTCGGCTCCAGCCAAGCGTTGTACCAGTTTATAACCAATGTTGCCAGCATCTAACGTTGGGAAAACCAAAACATTGGCTTTTCCAGCGATTTCGCTTCCTGGGGCTTTTTTGCTTCCTATGCTTTCGATGATGGCAGCATCAGCTTGCAATTCGCCATCTATTTTAAGTTCAGGAGCCATCTCACGAGCAATGCGAGTGGCTTCAACCACCTTGTCCACATCGGCATGGGCTCCGCTTCCCTTGGTACTGAAGCTGAGCATAGCTACACGGGGATCAATTTTGGCAATAGCTTTAGCTGTTTGCGCTGATGCCACAGCTATTTCGGCCAGTTGTTGAGCGTTGGGATTGGGATTTACAGCGCAATCGGCAAAAACCATTACTCCGTCAGTACCAAATTGTTTGTCTTTTACGAGCATAATAAAGGCTCCTGAAACCACACTGCTGTTGGGAGCGGTTTTTACAATTTGGAATGCGGGACGCAATACATCTCCTGTGGCGTTTTCAGCGCCTGACACTTCACCTTGTGCATAGCCAGCTTTAATCAAAAGGGGACCTAAATAGAGCGGATCAGAACACAGTTTTTCAGCTTCGGGGCGTTGAAGCCCTTTGCTTGTACGAATTTTGAGTAATAGGTCAATCATTTCAGGGTGACGAGGATCACTAGATGGATCGTAAATCTCAATATTTTTGATCAAGGGTAAATCCCATTCCTCAGCTTTTTTTAAAATGGTGCTTTTAGAGCCAATTAAAATGAGTTTAGCAAATTGCTCTTCCATGATTTGGTTGGCGGCTTTAAGGGTGCGTTCTGCCTCTCCTTCAGGAAGCACGATGGTGCGAGGGTTGGCCTTGGCATTGGCCTTGATGCTGTCGATTAAGTTCATTAGTATTAACTATTTAAGTGTTATTTGAATCTATAGATTTGGGTGCCGATAGCCCATCAAAAACAGGCTTTAGCGCCCACAAAGGTAGGTGTATAAAAGAGCTGTTTGATAAAAAACCGTTGATAAAAAAGAGTATAAATGTTGATTTTGTGCTCTTCATAGCCCCCTTTTATACCTCATAATTTCATCAAATCTTCTGCAAATTTATAATGATTTTAAGTCCATTACAATTATCATTTCATTACTTTTACCGCTTTAAATTTTTACTTATGAAGAAGATTGCGCTCCATTGGCAAATATTAATTGCCTTGATTTTTGCTATTCTCTACGGTATTATTTTTAATACCAATTATGTGGTTACCAGAGAACTAAGCCATAAGCTTACCGAATCAGGTCAAGAGGTAGAGCTCCAGCAAAAACTTCAACAAATTGAGGGGAAGGTGTACAAAACCAAAACGGCTTTACGCGAAGATCTTCAAAAAATTGGAGTAAGTGATGCCAATAAGGTACAGACCATAGTTGCCGAATCCTATTCTAATAAACCTATCGACTGGATTTCGTGGCTGGGAACGGTTTTTCTTAGGGCATTGAAAATGTTGATTATACCTTTGGTATTGAGCTCTTTAATCAGTGGCGTTGCCAATCTTGGAGGGGGAGATAACCTGGGTCGATTGGGCTTGAAGACCATTTCATACTATATATTTACTAGTCTTATAGCCATTATAACTGGTTTGTTTTTTGTAAATCTAATCAAACCTGGCGTGGGTGCCAATACCCAATTTGAAGAGAGCGTTTCGGGACTTGCCGAAAAAGCAGATAGTATTGGTCAAACCTTGATGGAAATTGTTCCCACCAATATTTTTCAAGAAATGGTGAATGCCAATATGCTTCCCATTATTTTCTTTAGCATACTTATCGGATACTTTATTAATAAGATAGGAGATAAACAACGAATTATCTTAACCGACTTTTTCAATAGCTTTTTCGATTTAATGATGAAGGTTACCATGTGGGTAATTCGTTTTACTCCCATTGGAATCTTTGGTATTGTAGCAAAAGTAGTGGCAGATCAAGACGATTTACTCGGACTCGTTTCCAGTATGGGACTATATATGGGAACGGTATTAATTGGGCTTTTTGTGCATGCTTTTGTTACCCTTCCTTTGCTATTGAAATTTTTAGGGAAGGCTAGTGCTAAAAAGCATTACAGCAGCATTACCACCCCCTTACTTACAGCTTTTTCAACTTCCTCCTCTGGCGCTACATTGCCCTTAACCATGAATGCTGTTGAAAAAAAATGCGGTGTATCCAATCGTATTTCAAGTTTTACATTACCTCTTGGTGCTACCATTAATATGGATGGAACTGCTCTATACGAGTTTGTAGCTGCCATGTTTATTGCTCAAGCTTATGGCTTTGAAATGACATTCATTCAGCAAATAATAATGGTGGCTACGGCTTTGTTAGCAAGCATAGGTGCTGCAGCAATACCCATGGCTGGTCTCGTAATGCTAACTGTTGTGTTGTCGTCCGTTGGCTTGCCTCTCGAAGGGATTGGGTTAATCCTAGCGGTGGATCGTATTTTGGATATGTTCCGTACCACAGTAAATGTATTGAGCGATACTTGTGGTGCAGTGATTATAGCCAAAAGCGAGGGGGAAGTACTCAAGGTCTAAATTTCAGAGTTCTGATTTTTCGATATTAAATATTTTAAACGGGGGAAGCCACTTCGGTTCAATGGGTTTCCTTTAAATAACTGGTCAAATTCAGCTTGAGTTAGATTTTCAAAGTCCTCTTTTTGCATCTTCATCAATGCATCAGAAAGTTTAAATTCAGGTACGGAATGGGGCTTGTTTTTTCGATTCCAAGGGCAAACCTCTTGGCAAATATCACAGCCATAAATCCACTGGTTCAATTTTGGGCTGAGTTCCTCTGGAATTTCATTTTTCGATTCGATGCTTAAATACGAAATGCAGCGCCGTGCATCCATCACATAAGGCTGTTGTAAGGCGCCCGTTGGACAGGCGTCAAGGCATTGGGTGCAGTTTCCGCAATAATTTGATTCAAAATTAGAATCTGGATAAAGTTTGAGATCGGTTACAATTTCTCCAATGAAAAAATAGGATCCTAAGCTTTTGTTGAGCAGTAAACTATTTTTCCCTATCCAACCTAAGCCTGCTTGCTGTGCCCAATAACGATCGTTAATGGGAGCACTATCGGTAAAAGATCGCATATTACTATCCGGTGAAAATTCTTTGATAAATTGCATCAAGGTATTGAGTTTGGCTTTGATAACATCGTGGTAATCTTTGCCATAAGCATATTTCGCAATTTTGTAATGCGCTTTAGGGTGAAATGAATCAGATGGAAAATAGTTGAGTAGAACCGAAATAACTGATTGTGCCTTTGGAAGGATTAAAGCCGGGTCATGACGCATTTCGACATTGCGAGCTAGGTAGCTCATTTCGCCATGGAAACCTTGTGATATCCACCTTTCGAAAAGAGGTTTTTGATCTATAAGGGTATGAACTTGGGCAATGCCACAAACGTCGAAGCCAAGTTCTAAAGCTTGATCCTTAATTAACCGACTTAGTTCGGTAGCTTCCATTTTAAAGGTTGAATAGATCGCGCTGGTCGGGTCGTGGAATTTTACCTAAATGCTTGTATGCAAGTTCGGTAGCTTCGCGCCCCCGCGGAGTACGCTGGATGTATCCTTCCATAATGAGGAAGGGTTCGTAAACTTCTTCAATGGTACCGGAGTCTTCGCCTACGGCTGTGGCAATGGTGGTTAAACCCACAGGCCCACCCTTAAATTTATCAATGATGGTATTAAGAATCCGAATGTCCATTTCGTCCAATCCATTTTTGTCCACGTTAAGGGCTTCAAGGGCCACATTAACAATGCTAAGGTCGATGGTGCCATCACCTTTTATCTGGGCAAAATCGCGTACGCGACGGAGCAAACCGTTGGCAATACGTGGGGTTCCACGACTTCGACGGGCTATTTCTAAAGCGGCAAGGGGATGAATGGGAACTTTGAGAATACTTGAGGAGCGCGTTACAATTCTAGATAAAGTATCGGCATTGTAATATTGTAAACGCAGATTGATTCCAAACCGACTTCTTAGTGGAGCGGTAAGTAATCCGCTGCGGGTAGTGGCTCCAATGAGAGTGAAGGGGTTGAGGGCAATTTGAACGCTTCGGGCATTGGGTCCCGATTCGAGCATAATGTCGATTTTAAAATCTTCCATGGCTGCATAAAGATATTCTTCCACTACTGCACTCAAACGGTGAATTTCGTCGATAAAGAGCACGTCATTGGCTTCAAGATTGGTCAAAAGACCAGCCAAATCACCAGGTTTGTCCAAAACTGGACCCGAGGTGATTTTAATGCCTACACCCAATTCGTTGGCAATGATGTTGCTTAAAGTGGTTTTGCCCAAACCGGGAGGGCCGTGTAGCAACACATGGTCTAAAGCTTCGCCTCTTTGGCGTGCCGCTTTAACAAAGATTTCAAGGTTTTCAATCACTTGGGGTTGCCCTTGAAAACTTTCAAAACTTCCAGGTCGCAATGCTTTTTCATATTCCAATTCAGAATTTGAAAAAGTGGACTTATCAGCATTCAAATTTTGATTCATGCGGCAAAGTTAATAAGATTTAGTGATTCTAACGCAGCATTATTTTGTTATCAGTATAGATTTATTGAGGGTTTTGGAATAAAAAATAAATCGGAATAACTAGTAAAATGCAGATAAAGAATTAGTTAATATTGATGGAAAAAATATTTCTAGAAAGCTTAATTTTTGTTGCATTGGTTTTGAAAAAACATTTACATTTGCACTTCCATTTTGGGTGATTAGCTCAGCTGGTTCAGAGCATCTCGTTTACACCGAGGGGGTCGGGGGTTCGAATCCCTCATTGCCCACAAGCCTTGCAAAAGCAAGGCTTTTTTTGTGCCCCAAATTTTCGGAACTTCAATTCAGGATTAACCCAAATTTCGCCTTTGCATAATTTACCCTTCGGGTCGATGAAAACAGTTCCAAAAGATTGGCTTTGTCGAGGTTAATCCAGATTATGTATTAACGACAGTTTGACTTGTCAACTTCTAAAAATCAATAACAAAATGATGAAATCAACAAAAATCAGCAAAAAAATCAGCAAAAATCAACTCATAAAAAGAGAATATTCCCTGGATAAAGATCCGACAACAAGCTACTTTATCCCCTACACCTAAACGGGTTGTGCTGAACAGGTGATAGACCATAAAGCCCAATAACTTCAGCGGTTATTTGGGCTTTTTTCATGGGCTTTCTGGCTATCACGCTATGTGTTAGTCAGGGCAAACGCATCTAATTTTTTAGAAGTTTAAAAATATACTCATCATCCCAT
>DZDC01000010.1:0-14837 GCA_022736595.1 Draconibacterium orientale
ATGTATTGCGTGAGGTGCTGAGTCTGCCCTGAGCATCGTCGAAAGGAAGTGAGCCTGTCGAAATGATGTGGAGAACGATGAGAGCGTTTGAAAATATCCCAATGTTAAAAGAACTGAGTCAATTTTTTGCTCAATCCTATCTTTTTATTTCCAAAGCCGAAGTTCCAAGGAGGCAAAACTAATTTCGGCTTGGTATTTCATTAAAATATCACTGCCCAAAACTCCATCAATCGACTTAAATCCTAGCAGTTGATAGGATTCATTTACATGCGAAATATCCAAAACTACAGTACTGAAATTTCTGATTTTTAAAGTTCCAAAATGAAGCGATGGAAGCATAGCCATTGCACCTTCCATGCTATTGGTTCCCAAGCCGGTACTTAGCTGCTCAATTTTTTCAAAATCATCATTTCCTTGATTTAGAATTATCTGCAAGCGACTTTTATCAAAAACGGTCATGCTTGCTCCAGTATCCACCAACATTCTAACCTTTTTTCGGCCAATTTTTGCTTGTAGCATCAGGTGGTAACCTAACTCTACGTTGGCTACTTCAAGAGGTATAATTATTAATTCTTTCAAAACTAGAAATTGGGTGAAAGTCGATATTTTTGATAATAGGTTTCAATTTCTTCCACTGCCTCGCTGGCTGTATCCACCAGTTTAAATAAGTTAAGATCGGTTTCATTGATATTGCCTTCGGTTAGCATGGTTTCTTTTATCCAGTCGATGAGGCCGCCCCAATATTTTGTACCCACCATGACTACTGGGAATTTCACCATTTTATTGGTTTGAATTAAGGTAATGGCTTCAAACATTTCGTCTAAGGTCCCAAAGCCCCCTGGCATTACAATATAGCCTTGCGAATATTTCATAAACATCAACTTGCGTACGAAGAAGTAGTTGAAATTAAGAAACTTATCTCTATCAATGAAAGGGTTTTCGTGTTGCTCAAAAGGTAGATTGATGTTAAGACCCACAGAAACTCCCCCTGAATAGTGGGCTCCTTTATTTCCGGCTTCCATTATACCGGGGCCTCCACCAGTGATTACCCCGTAACCAAGCTTGGTGAGCCGATAGCCAATTTCTTCTGCCATAAGGTAATATGGATTGTCGTGCTTGGTGCGTGCGCTTCCAAAAATAGAAACACAGGGTCCAATTTGCGAAAGTTTTTCAAAGCCTTCTACCATTTCTGACATTACTTTGAAAACAGCCCAACTGTCGTGGGTCTTGGTCTCATTCCATGATTTCTGTTCAAATACAGTCCTGAGTTTTCGGGCAAGTTCTTCGTCCCGTTTGTATTCTTCTACTGTCATAATGCTTTGTATTTTGTTTGATTTTAGAACTCAAAATTAGTTATTTATTCCACAAGCTTGATACATCAAAGTATGAATTTCGGTGCGAATACCCATTTGAATCAGTTTCTTATTATCGGAGCTGGGGAAAGTGCGGTTTGAAAGAAAAATCATCACCAGATCATGGGTAGGGTCAATCCAAACAAAAGTACCTGTAAAACCCGTGTGACCATAGCTTTCGGCAGAAGCCAGATGACTGGATGGGCCTCCTTTTTGATGATTGGGAATGGGTCGGTCAAAACCCAGTCCTCTTCGGTTGGTGCTTTTAGGAAATTGCTGACGTGTAAAGGATTTTACTACTTCTGGCTTTAAATATTGTGTGCCACCATAACTTCCATTTTGTAATAAAAGCTGTGCTATAATTGCCAAATCATTGGTGTTTGAAAATAGACCTGCATGGCCTTCAACTCCGCCCATTAATGCGGATGCTTGATCATGCACTGTTCCTTGGATGGTGTCGAATCTAAAATAACGATCTACTTCTGTTGGGGCAATTTGACTTTGTGAAAACTGATCCAAGGGATTATATAAGGTGTATTGAAGTCCAAGAGGACTATAAAACTCTTGTGCCAAAAACTCTGGTTGCGTCATTCCACTTTGGCGTTCTACAATTCTTCTGAGAATATACATGCCCAAATCGGAGTACACGTATTTGTGTTTCTGAGATAATTTTGAATTAACCAACATTTGAAATATGGTGTCGCCAAAAGTTGTGAGAATGTATAGGCTGTCTGCAACCCTTGCTTCAAATAATGGGCTCTTTTTCTTTCTAAAAAGGGTAGGATTGGGTTTACTGTTGAGCAAACTTTTTTGATAAAACGGAAGTCCTGCGGGCAGGCCTGCCTGATGGGTCAAAATGTCTTTTAGCAATAATTTACCTTTATTACTATTCGACAATTCAGGAAGGTAAAAATCTACTCTTTTATTTACATCCACTCGACCTTGATCTACGAGTTTCATGATAGCCAAGGTGGTTCCCATTACTTTGCTCACACTTGCTATATCATATAGGGTGGTATCGGTAACGCTATCTCGTTGTTCTTGGGTAAGAAAACCAAAATTTTTCTGATAAAAAATGGTTCCACTCTTTGCCATTAATATCTGACATCCGGGATAAGCACCTTTTTCTAGTCCTTGAATGGCAACGCTGTCGATGGCTTTTATTTTGTTAAAGTCAAGGCCTAATTCTTCGGGCTCAAGGCGATTAATTCTTTTTTTTTTAAGTTCCAAACCGCTGCCTTGCTCATAACCTTTGCCAATGGAAACAGGCAATTTCCCATTGATTTCTTTTGCTCCCATAATGGCTTCGGCTGATACGGCTCTTCCTGCTTCATAGTCTTGGTAACTAAGTAAAAAAGCCGATACTTCATCAATATCGGTCATTCCTTGAATAGCATAAGGATTTCCTGCGAAATTGATAATCAACTTACTATGCTTTCCTATTTTCTTTGCTAATTGATAGGTGGAATTGTAAACTCCATAATTTCTTGCGGTAATTTGATTGGTACTGAAAACACCCATGATCACTACATCGTACTCCTTAAGGTCGTTGAGCAATTGTTTTACTTCTTTATCACTGGCATCGCGTTGTATGCTATACAAATCTGCCGACCGGTAATTCTTAATGCCATTGCTGAAACTATTGCGTGAGGCAGTGCCCACCGATACAACTGCCACATTCAGATTTCGATTGGTGCTTAAAGGTAATAAGTTGTCATCGTTTTTGAGTAGGGTTAAGGCGTTGCCCATCAGTTCTTTTTGTAGAAACTTAAGGTGTGGGTCTTCAATAATGTTTATAGATTGGTCAATGTTGATGGGTTTGATTTTATTTAAATCGGCAAAATACTTAAAGAAAAGTATTCGCTTCACTCGTTTATAAATATCGTTGCTATCGAGGCGACCCGTCTGAAAAGCTTGCAAAATATGAGCAATGGCAGTATCGGTATTTTCAGGCATTAAAAGCACATCGATACCAGCTTCAAGGGCTCTCACTTCCAGCTCGCCTGGCTTAACGTAATTGGCTACGCCTTTCATTTCCAAGGCATCGGTGAAGATCATTCCTTTATAACCAAGTTCATTTCTTAAAATTTCTGTCACCACTTTAGGACTAAGTGTCGAAGGTAAATTTGAAGTGGTATCAATGGCTGGAATATGCAAATGGGCTACCATAATGGAGCTAATACCACTGGTAATTAATTCTTTAAATGGATAGAGATGAATGCTATCGATGCTTTTTCGATCTGCATTAATAAAAGGTAAACTGTGATGCGAATCGGTATCGGTATCGCCATGACCTGGAAAATGTTTTGCGCAAGTGAGCAAATGTTGACTTTGCATACCTTGCATATAAAGGCTTGATTTGTAGGCTACGAGTGTTGGATTTTCTCCAAAAGATCGACTGTTGATTACAGGATTACTTGCATTGTTGTTTACGTCAACTACTGGGGCAAAATTTAAATTTACTCCTGCAGCTTTACACTGGCGAGCCACTTCAACCCCCATCTTAAAAATTAATGAATCGTCTTGGATGGCGCCTAAGGTCATTTGCCGTGGAAAAGGCATTACCGAATCCAAGCGCATGGCTAAACCCCATTCACCGTCAATGCTGATAAAAAGAGGGGTTTTGCTGATGCTTTGGTAATAATTTACCAAGGAAATCTGTCTGCCTGGGCCTCCTTGAAAAAAGCAGAGTCCTCCAACCTTTTGGTTGCGAATCTGGTTGGCAACTTGCTCATGATATTCAGTGCTTTTATCAGAATGAGCCCGTATCATAATCAATTGGCCCACCTTCTCAACTGGATTTAATGAATTGAATACCGAGTCAACCCATTGCTTACTTTGTTCAGTTTCAAGAGGCTTATTTTGTGCCCATATTGAACCAATACTTAGAAGCATCAGAAAAAGGGTCAATAGGTTTTTCTTATGAAGTGTCATGAAATAAAGTTCAGATTAATGAATTTTGAATAATTCAAATTTAACGCTATAAATTTTCCCAAAGTATAATCAACGTGCAACTTCTTAACATAAAAATGTGGGTAGCGATGGGCGAGTATTAAAAGTTTAAGTGAATAGGATTAAAATAATTTTGAATTAGAAAATAAGATACTTACACTATTCAACATAAACCACAAGACCTTTAAGATATTCGCCCTCAGGATGGTATATGCTTACAGGGTGATCAGCGGGTTGGCTCAAATGATGAAGGATTCTGATTTTTCGACCACTTTGAATGGCAGCACTGGCCACAGTATGCTCAAAAAGTCGGCGATCAACCACCTGCGAACAGCTAAAGGTAAATAGAATCCCACCAGGTGCAATTTTTTGAAAAGCAGTAGCATTGAGCCTTTTATAACCCTGTACTGCTTTGTGACGCACATCAATATGTTTGGCGTAAGCAGGGGGATCTAAAATTATAAGATCATAAGGGGTTTCACAATGTTGCAGATAAGTCATGGTGTCTTCGGCAAAGGCTTGATGCTGTTGGTCGTTATATCCATTCAATGCAACATTGGCATTGGTAAGATCAATGGCCTTGGCACTGCTGTCCACAGAATGTACTTCAGAAGCTCCTTGTTGTAAGGCATACACTGAAAAACCACCCGTATAACAAAAGGTATTGAGTACTTTTCGGTCTTTACTGTATTCTCCCACCAGCTCTCTATTAAACCGTTGATCAATAAAAAAACCAGTTTTTTGACCATTAACCCAATTGACTTCAAATTGATTTCCATTTTCGATGACCACTTCAGAACTTTGATTTCCAAAAAGAAATTCATTTTCTACTTCAAAAGCAGAGTTTCGGGGTAAGGTTTCTTTTGATTTCGAATAAACGGTATGCAATTGATCTCCATAAATTTCTTGTAATGCTTTGGAAAAATCGTGACGTTGAAGATACATGCCTATGCTATGAGCTTGAATTACAGCAGCTCCTTTATAGATATCAATCACCAATCCAGGCAAGTAGTCACCTTCGGCAAAAACCAAACGGTAAACATTGGTTTTTTTGTTTTGAGTTAATCCCAATGAGGTGCGCAATTGAAAGGCATTGGTAAGGCGCATTTTCCAAAACTCGTAATTGGGTTCAATGGGTTCAAAACTAAAGATCCGAACAGCAATACTTCCTTCTTGCCAATGACCACAGCCAAGGTATTGATCTTTATTGTTGTACACATCCACTACATCTCCTTCAGCTGGATCTCCATATATTTTTTTTATTGCACCAGAAAACACCCAGGGATGCTGACGTAATACGGCTTCGTCCTTGCCCGATTTTAAAATTATTTTGGTTCTTTCCATTCGACTTTTTCTTGATTTTCAATTTGGCGGCAAAGGTAGGTCATTATTTGTTTTCTATTCAACCCTAATGCCTTTAACAGTCCAACTTAATTATAGATTGTTCACAATTTATGTTTGAAAAGTTACCAAAACTTCGCCCTATACCAAGGCTTACTTCCTTACTTTTACATTGCTAAAAAGTATGCCTTATTCATCAAATAGTGAGGATATTTAAAATCCTTTAGGCTTAATTCGGTAGCCGTTCTTTTGATGCTAATGATGTGTTTAACAATATGATAAGTATATCCATTAATGTAAGTAATTTTAATTTTTAAAAACATTTCTATGAAAAAGATGATCTCCGTTGCCACCCTTTTAATAGTGGCATTTGCTTTGGTTTCGATGGTAGCCCCTAAAAAGAAAAAATCTCATTATTTTAGAGGTACTGTTACCTACCAGATGACTTATACCAGCGAAACTTTGACCGATCTTCAAAAAGCAAAACTTCCTACTTCCCTTACCGTGAAAATGTATGATGGGATGTCGATGTATGATATGGCTCAAGACGGAGGCGTTCTTACTTATCTTACCAATCCCTCCATCGATACCATGTTCGTTATGATAGAGTATGGTTTGAAAAAGGCTGCTATTGGGGTGCCTCTTTCAAAAGTGAATAACGATAGCGCTGAAGCATACACTACCTCCATCGAATATTCTGAAGATACAAAAATGATTGCGGGTTATCTTTGCAAAAAAGCAAACGTTACCTTTACTCCAAAACTAGGTATAGTAGCTGAAGAAGTAATATTGCCAGTATTCTATTCTCCCGAATTGTCCGACAGCAGCGAAAATAGCGAATCACTTTATGCCGGAATCAATGGCTTCCTTCTTGAGAGCTACGAAGTTTCTCCCGAAGTGATTACAAAAATGACGGTTAGCGAGGTGATTAAAGGTAAATTGAGTGACCTTGATTTCTTGTTGCCTTCTGATTATAAGGTATTTAAAAGTTCAGAAGAATTGCAAAAGTTCTTTGAGAATTAATAATAATTGTGGTTGTTAAAAAGCATGGGTAAAAACGAAACAAATAAGGCAAATACTGCTGAAATGGAGAATGAAGAGAAAGTCTCCAAAAAGAAAAAAAGTAAATCTTCCTCTTCTGAATCTAAATTTAGTTTGGCTTTTTTAACCGACGATAGGTTTGTTAAGTCAAGCGGAATCTTTATTATTTTAGTGAGCCTTTACCTTGCAGCTGCATTTGTTTCCTACTTTGTTAGCTGGTACAGTTGGAACTCGGATGATATTTTTACCCAAATTGGTTTTTTACGTGTATTATTTGATCAAGATATTGAAGTTCATAATATTACAGGCAGACTAGGCGCAGCCTTTGCCCAGTTGTTGATCAAAAACTCCTTTGGAATCTCTGCTTTTTTCTTGCTGTATCTTACCGTTTTGGTGGGTTTTCGATTACTGTTCGAGACGTTTATTATTTCCTTTCCTAAAGCATTTAAGCACAGCTTATTTGCATTGTTTTGGTTGCCCACGGCTTTAGGATTCTTTTTACAAGGAACTAAATCTTCGGTTTTCGGAGGTGTGTTTGGTTACGAATGGAGTTTCTATTTTCAGGGATTATTGGGAAAACCAGGTTTAATTATACTGCTGTTTTTTACCTTGATTTCCTTTCTTATCTTTAGCTACAATTTGTTGCAATTCATTCCCTCATTAGCCTTTCTATCCGCTAAGAAAGAGAGCGAAGCTGCCCCTGATTTTAAAAACTATCGTACCGAAGGGCTAACCATTGACGATCTTGCAAAGCTACATCACCAAGATGAAGTAAAGTCCGAAGTGGTGGATTTAGAGGAAGAGGTAGAAAGTGAAGGGGCAGATGAGTTTGATTTTGAGCTTCGGATTGATGAAAAAGTGCAGCCTCCCAAAGGTAAAACTTCGGAGCCAAACTTTGAAATTGAAAATTATCCCCAAGAAAAGGAATTTGATAGCGAAGAGCAGGTTGATGATATAGACCTTGCCATTGAAGAAGGTGAAGAAGAAAAGGTAATGGATGAAAATATTGTCCATCATGGAATTGATACCCTTTATGATCCCACTGAAGATTTGCACGACTTCAAATATCCCGATCTTGATCTTCTCAAAGAACATAGTGCCAGCAACGAAATTACCATTGATAAAGAAGAGTTAGAAGAAAACAAAAACCGGATTGTTAGCACCCTTGCCAATTATGCCATTCAAATTGATAAAATAAAGGCCACGGTTGGCCCCACCATTACACTTTACGAAATAGTACCGGCTCCAGGCATTCGCATTAGTAAAATCAAAAATCTTGAAGATGATATTGCAATGAGTTTGGCAGCCCTTGGAATTCGTATTATTGCGCCTATTCCCGGTCGGGGAACCATTGGTATTGAGGTGCCCAATAAGAATGCTGAAATAGTTTCGATGCGTACCATCATCGCAAGCGAAAAATTTCAAACTGCAAAATTTGATTTACCTGTTGCTCTTGGTAAAACTATCAGCAACGAAACTTTTGTATTTGATTTGGCCAAAATGCCTCACCTTTTGGTTGCAGGTGCCACCGGTCAAGGTAAGTCGGTGGGACTCAATGCTATTATCACATCATTGCTTTATAAAAAGCATCCAGCTCAACTTAAATTTGTAATGGTTGACCCCAAGAAAGTTGAGTTTTCGCTGTTCTCAAAAATTGAACGCCATTATTTAGCCAAGTTGCCCGACCGTGCCGATGCCATTATCACCGATACCAAGGATGTAATCAATACTTTGAATTCGCTTTGTATCGAAATGGATGATCGATATGAACTCTTAAAAACAGCCCGAGCCAAGAACCTTAAAGAATACAACGGTAAATTTGTTAATCGTCAACTTAATCCTGAAAACGGACACCGATATATGCCTTTTATTGTGCTTATTGTGGACGAGTTTGCCGACTTAATTATGACGGCAGGAAGAGAAGTTGAAGCTCCTATTGCGCGATTGGCTCAATTGGCTCGTGCCATTGGTATTCACTTGGTTATTGCTACCCAACGCCCCTCCGTAAATGTAATTACCGGTCTGATAAAAGCGAACTTTCCTGCTCGTATCGCATTTAGGGTTACCTCAAAAATCGATAGCCGTACCATTCTCGATGCCGGTGGTGCCGATCAATTGATAGGTCGTGGCGATATGCTTTTTAGTAAGGGCGATGGATTAATTCGTCTGCAATGTGCCTTTATTGACACTCCAGAAGTGGAAGATATTGTGGATTACATTGGTCAACAGCGGGGCTATGCTTCGGCATTTAACCTGCCTGAATTTGTGGGTGATGAAGAAGGAGGTAAGAACACTGAGTTGGAGATGGGCGAACGTGATCCTATGTTTGATGAAGCCGCACGTGTTATTGTCCAGCATCAGCAAGGGAGCACTTCGCTAATACAACGTAAAATGAAACTCGGATACAACAGAGCTGGCCGAATAATTGACCAACTCGAAATGGCGGGTGTAGTGGGACCATACGGTGGCAGTAAAGCCCGCGAAGTGCTTATTAAAGATATGGTTTATTTGGAACAGTTTTTGGAAGAACTACGTCGTAAAAACTTTTAGTAGTACTTTTGCACTTTCTTTTTATTAACATTCAACAAAATCTAAAACCATGAAATTAGTTTCCATTTTTATATTCTTAATTGGTTTTTCTTTCAGTTCATTCTCCCAAGTGGATGATGCTCAAGCTCGGAAAATTCTTGAAGGCGTTTCACAAAAAGCCAAGAGCTTCAAAAATATGAAGTATGAGTTTAATTACCGTATGGTAGATAAAGCGCATAAAATTGACAATACTTTGTTGGGTTCCATTACTGTGCAAGGTGAAATGTACAACTTAAACTTCATGGGTAGAAATGTGATTTCTGATGGACAAACCATCTGGGCACATGATGCAGAAGCTGAAGAAATCCAAATAAGTAAGCGCGATGCTAACAACGATCCTTTGAGTTTTCTTAAATTGCTTACCAGTTTTGATAAGGAATACAAAGCCAAACTTATTAAAACAGAGAAGGTTGGAGCCAAAGAGTTTTATATAATTGATTTAACTCCCATAAAAGCTAAATCTTATTTTAAAGTTCGACTTAAAATTGATAAAGCCGGCTCCACAGTGCAACAGGCCACCATTTACGAAAAAGATAATGTAGAATATATTCTCACTGTCGTAAAACTTACCACTAATCTGACTCTTCCTGCAAATACTTTTAAATTTAATCCCTCTGCCTATCCCAATGCAGATATCATTGATAATCGTAAGTAAAGACCAAAACTGTAGAAAAAACAAAGCCGATGTTCCAAGGAACATCGGCTTTGTTTTTTTTTCTAATTTGGGTTTAATAGACAAAACCTACATTGACACCAACCATCATCGAGAAAGGAAATTCACTGGGTCCTGAAATGTGGCTGTAATAATACACCTCATTATAATCAGAGTCATTGGAAAGGGTATATCCAAAAGCGTAATACCAACTTACTGAGAATTTCTCGCTTTCGCTAATCCATTGTTTTCCAAGTGCTACCATTAATGCAGCAGAATAGTTGGTTTCGATAGAACGATGTGAATAATCAATATAATTGCCATAATAAATGGGGTCTTCAACTGACTGAGTAAAGTAGGAGAATGTAATTTCAGGACGTATAAAACTTCCTTTTAAAATGTGAGGGAAATTGCCGGCTTTGTAATACACTTCTGGTGAACGGATGAACTTATATCCAATTTTGCCAAAGGCTCCTTTTAAGTCCTCTTTGTTTGGCGTAAAACCCAAGCCTATTATTCCAAAATTAAATTCAACGCTCCTTTGCATTCCAAGGCTTTTTTCATATCCAAATCCCAGATATCCAAAATAGGGAGATAAAAAGTCAACTTTAATAATGTTTTTCTTTTGCAATTTATAGTCAACAGGTGAATGCATTTCTTCAGCAAAATTTAAAATTTGACCGTTGGCTAAAACCACTTTTGAAACTCTACTTTTTGCTAATGTAATGATGGCATTGGAATTATAAAGCACTTGATTATACTCAATCTCATTAATTCCAACTTTAACAATGTTGCAAATGATAATTTCTTGGTTTTTCTTAAAAATGGTATCTTGAGCATTACCTTGTGTAATAAAGAATAAACCCAAAATGGCCAGAAGTAAATGTTTTGTTCTCATATTTTTAAATTTAATGGCGTTATTTGTACCTGTAAATTGATGTAACATAAATGCATCATATATAAAAAGGTTGCGTTCTATTATTTGAACCAACCAAAAACAAATCCAACTGAAAAATAAAGATTGTTCAATTCCTTGGTGTTCATGATTTCTTTATTTACAATTTGATTGTTGGCGTCTTTAAATTCAACAGTTTTATTGGCACTGCTAACCCACTGGTAACCTGCTCCTAATTTAAAACGAAACCAATGAGTAATGTTCATTTCCACATCAACTTGGGGTGTGAGTACCAAAACTGGGGCAATTGACCAACTGTTGTTGAAATATTCATCAGAATTAAAATTAAAACCGTCGTTAACTAAAGTGTAATCTCCTCCTCCAATTTTCATACTTAAGGCCAAATGTATTGGACTATTGGGCATTACGATTCCTCCAAATATCATACCTCCATGTCCAAAAAAGGCATTGGTTGAAAACTCATAATTTTTGGAGCTATCGAGGTTATAAGCGGAAAAAGTTTTTTCAGGAAAACTAACCATTCCACGGCCATAAAAGCCCATATAAAATACTTTGTTAAGTATCACCGCCATTTCTCCTCCTAAATTTAATGAGGGTTGCGAAGTATTGGTTAAAGAGTTTTGATATTGACCCAAATCCAAATGAAAGGCAAACATTCCGCTTACTGCAGGTTCTTGTCCATTATTATTGAATAATGTACGGTATTTGGGCTTGGTAATATTGCTGTCGGCTTGTCCAAAACTTTGCAAGTTGAATAGAATTAAGCAAGCTGAAAAAATTAAAAGATAAGTGAAGCGTCTCATATATTACGAAAGTTGATTCTATAACGATTATGCGTTTACTATTGTTTAACAAGGAACAAAAGTAATGCTTTTTGTTCTTATATAGTAATTCAATACGATAGTTAATTTGCCAAATTATATGTTTTGGTTTAGAGCTAAAATTTTTAGTCGGTCAGTAGTGATTAAGAAAAGCTCTTTTTTGATGGCAAAGACGTAGCGACTAATTTCAATCTTTTACTTGGAAAGTATTGAAAAATAAAATCAAAGGAAAACTACCACAAACAATTGTTTATCATCAATGGTGCTTAAAGCAGCCACATAGACAATGAATTTTCAGAACTGATTTATCTTAAAAAGTTTGCCAAAGCATTACCCTACCTAAATCACTTTATAATCTTCAATCTGAATCCAACCCACATTTCCATCCGAAATTTTTACCTTTTGCCAGTTGCTGTTTTGTTCTAAAAGTTTCACCTTCGAGCCTTTATGCAAGATGAAGATGGTATTGCTCTTTTCGTCGGGAGCACTTTTAATATTCACCGTGGGCGTAAAAATAATGGCGGTATCGTGGGTGTTTTTGTTTTTAAAACTGCGATAACCCACAAATCCACTTAAAATGGAAATAACCATTAAAGTGACTACCACGCCCATAAACCATTGGCGAAATGTGGCGGACTGGATCAAGAAAAACAAGGCTAAGCTGGCAAGAAAAAAGCTAAAAGTGATCACATTCACCCACATCCATTCTTTCTCATTGAAAAAGAACAATAAATTTTGCCACCATTTTTTCAAAGCAATTTCGGGCAAAGCTTCAATGTTATCGGCAATTTTGCTGTTGGCCAATTCCAAATTGTAGCTGCAATCTTCGTTTCCGGGATCCAACTTTTTGGCTTTTTCGAAATAGTAAATAGCTGAAGTATAATCGTTGAGCTTGAAGTAGGCGTTGCCCAAGTTGAAATACAAATCGTGACTTTCTAGGTGGCCTTTGAGGAGGCTGTCGTAAAGTTGAATGCTTTCTTCAAATTGTCCAAGATTGTATTTCTCGTTGGCATGTTCAAATAAAGTTTGTGCCTTTTGAGCTCTTGCAAAGCCCATAAAACTAAGCATTAAAAAAAGAAGGATGGACGTTCTCATAATTCTTATTTTATTGATTTTTCAATTTGACTGATCAGCATTAATGCACTATCATACAAAAGGTGCATGTTTGAAACTTCATCGCCAGGAGCATAACGCGCAAATTCGCAATTCTCTAAAACCTCCTTGGTTTTGGCAAAAACTCCAGCCTCGATATTAAGTTTAGAAAATTGGGATTCAATATTTTCCATATTTAATTCGGAAATGCTTAAGCTAAATTTATCGGCCAAATATCCCCAAAGGGCTCTTGAAACTTCGGTATAAAAACTATTCTTGTCGTGGTTCTTGAGAAATTCATTGGCTTTTTTAAGCTTTTTGTTTGCAGTTGAAGTGGCTTTTTTGTGGCGCATATAGCTTTTATTGCCACGTTTGTCTTGTTGTTTTTTACCAAAAATTACCAATGCCAACGTGAGTAGGGGACTTAAAAGGAGGAAGGCCCAATGTTCCCATGAGTTGAAGTAATGGTGGTCTAAATTGTTGAAATGCTGGGCTGTAGTGCTGATGTGGCGGATGTCTTGCCCCAAATATTTCACATCGGTTTTGTTAGCGCCGCTTTGGCTTACCATGGCCACTGTGCCATCTCCTTTATTGACATTAATTTCCAAATCCTTGGAGTAACAACTTTCGTAATGTTCGGTTTGTGGATTGAAAAAATTAAAGCCAAAGGAGGGAATGGTAAAACTTCCTTCTTGACGTGGAATTATCAGATATTCAATGGTTTTAGAGCCAGAAATACCATCGGTATTGGTCTGAATCTTTTTACTGATTTTAGGATCGTACACTTCAAAATCGGGAGGGAAGGCAATATCCAGGTCGGGCAGTAATTCAAAATTGCCATTACCGCTGATGGTAATTTTCAGGTTGAAGGCATCGTTGGCATTCAAAGTGGTCTTATCAATATGGGTTTCCATTTTGAAATTGCCTGTAATTCCACTGAATGCATTGGGTTTGTTGGCCGGAAAATCAGAAACCTGAAGGTGTTCCTTAGGCGAGTTAAGGGTGATTTCTTGATTGTCATAATACTGAATGACATTACCATACATCATTTGTTCAAATTGATCGCGAGGCCTTCTTTTCTTGATGATTTGCACGATGCCTTCCAAGGTAAAACTACCAATTTCTAGTTTCCCTGCCTTTTGTGGAAAAAGCAGAATTCTTTGAAGCACCACCACGTTGTACGAAACACCGTTGATGACTTCTGTGGTTTGTTTTAACTCGCCGATGTCGATGTTTTCTTTCCAAAAACCACCGTAATTAGGCTCCTTGAAATCGGAAATGTTGGCAATGCGTTCCTTGCTGTAAAGCTTTTGCGTTAGAAGCACGGGCTCGCCCAAATAAACCTTCTTTTTGTCGATGATGGAACGAACAAACACAATTCCATCGGGTTTAAAATCGGCATTGGTAATTTCGCTTTGAGTTGCATTTGCTGAGCCATTGGCACTTTTGAGTACTTCGATGCCCAAGGTGGGGGTTCGATATTCCTTTCCTTTAACCACTACTTTAGCCATGGGAACTTTAAAGCTTCCAATTTTGGTGGCTCGTAAGAAATAGGTATAAGACTTGGTGGAAGAGCTGCTGGTGCGGCCATTGATAATTTGCATGCTGGTAGCGCTGCTGACACTGGGGCCTCCCAACACTTGAAAGTCAGTAAGTTGAGGTCCAGTAAAATCACCTTCTTGATTGATGGTATAAGTGATTTTGAATTGGGCATTGTGCTCCACACGGTTGGGAGCATCCACGGTAAATTGTACATCTTGCGCAGTAAGCCAAAAAGCCAACAGTAACAGGATGGAGGTAAATATGAGGTTGTTAAATTTCATTTTTATTCGATTTTACCAGTCTTTTTCCACTTTTTTACTACTCACTCTAATCAGTTGTTTATCCACCTTTTCTTTGGTGTTCTTTTCTTTCTCAGCCATGGCTTTCAAGAGCTTTTCAGCCTCCTTGGGATCCATTTTTGATCCCTTGCCTTGGTTTTGGTTAGCAGGGTTTTGTTGGTCTTTGTTCTGCTGAGCTTTATCTTGTTGATCTTTATTTTGTTGATCCTTATTCTGCTGGTCTTTGTTCTGCTGGTCTTT
>DZDC01000010.1:14937-30324 GCA_022736595.1 Draconibacterium orientale
TCTTTGTTTTGCTGGTCTTTGTTTTGCTGGTCTTTGTTTTGCTGATCTTTATTCTGCTGATTTTGATTTTGTTGTTTTTTCAATTTTTGCTGTGCATAAGCTAAATTGTAGCGGGTTTGCGCATCGGAAGGGTTGATGCGTAGGGCGTTTTTATACGAAACGATGCTTTTTTCGTACTGTTCGGCTTGGAGTTGGCTGTTGCCTAGATTGTGCCAAAGTTTTGCCTTCATATCGTTGGTGGTGGCTTGAGGAATAAGGCTTTCGTAAGATTCTGAGGCTTCCTTATAACGCTTTTGCTTGTAGTAATTATTGGCTAAATTGTACCTAGCGGTAAAATAATCACTGCTTTGGTTTAATGCCATAATGTATTTTTCTTCGGCTGCCTTAAAGTCGTTTTTAAGATAGTTTTCGTTGCCCTCTCTCAATTGCTTTTTTGCGTTTTGCGACGGCAGTGTTTGTGCAAAAATAGGGAAGGTTAACACTAAAAATAGGTTTAGCAGCGCCACCAAATAGTATCTTAAAAAGCTCGATTTGTTTTGTATAATCATATTATTCACGTAATTATAATTATAATTTTGGGTTGCTATTCATTAATTTATGTAAACTGAACTTAATTTTTCGTTCGCTCCAAAGTGCTTCTATTGCCAAGAGGAGTATTGCTACAATGGCAAAAATTTGAAATCTACTTTCGTAGTCTCTAAAAACTTGGGTTTCAAATTCACTCTTTTCCAGTTGATTCAGTTCTTTCAAAATATCTCTGAGGGCACCGGGGTTATTGGCTGCGCTATAATATTTTCCGCCTCCTGCTTTAGCAATTTGCTCAAGCAAACCCTCGTTATATCTACTCACCACGGTATGGCCTTCGGCGTCGGTTTTGTAACCGGTTTTGATCCCGTTTCTATATTCTGGAACGGGAGCGCCATTATAGGTTCCCATGCCAATGGTATAAACGAGTATGCCCTTTTGACGGGCTTCACTTACCGATTCTATCACCTGTTCTTCGTGGTCTTCGCCATCGGTAATGATTACTAATATTTGATTGCGACTGGCTGTATTTCCGTTTTCTTTATCCGCTTCAAAGGTGTTTTTAGCTTGCTCCACCGCCGATGAAATAGAAGTTCCCTGGGTGCTGATGTATTCGGTATTTACCGAACTTAAAAACATTTTTGCGGCTGCATAATCACTGGTGATGGGAAGTTGGGTGTAAGCATTACCTGCAAATACTACCATTCCCAATCGATCGCCACTCAATTGGTCAATTAAGCGTGAAATGGCCATTTTAGAGGCACTCAAACGGTTGGGACTAAGGTCTTCAGCCATCATAGAATTTGAAATATCGAGGGCGATAATGAGGTCGTTGCCTTGACGCTTAACTTTTTGAAGTTTGGAACCCACCTGCGGATTGGCCAAGGCAAGAATCATCATGGCAAGAGCCATGAGTAAAAGAATGCGCTTTCTGTTTTTTTGCTTATAGCTGAGCTTTGGCATCAAGCGATTTACAAATTGGAGTTCTCCCAAAAGGATCCAACGTTTTTTTTCTGCCTTTTGAAGTAGCAGGAGTGCAATGAAAAGTAGGGGTAAAAGTATCAACCCATACAAATATTCCGGATGTTCGAATCTGAAAATTTCCATGTTTTATTAGGGTTTAATACGAAAATAGGTTAAACGTAAAGTCCATTCTAAAGCTAAAAGTAAGAGTGCAAGCCAAAGGAAATTGCCAAATTCTTCCGTTTTGTTTTGAAAAATATTGACGTCAATTTTAGATCTTTCGAGCTTGTCAATTTCGTTGTAAATTTCGGAGAGTTTTTGGTTGTCGGTGGCTCTGAAATATTTACCATCGGTTAGGTTAGCAATTTGCGATAATGATTTTTCGTCAATATCCACTGGCACGCTCATAATTTGTTCTCCAAAGGGAGTCATTACGGGCATGGGTGCCATTCCTTTTGTGCCCAAACCTATGGTATAAACTCTGATGTTGAATGTTTTAGCAATTTCAGCAGCGGTTAGAGGATCGATGTTGCCTCTATTTTGAACGCCATCGGTGAGCAAAATCACTACTTTGCTAATGGCTTCGCTTTCTTTAATGCGGTTGAGTGCGGTTGCCAATCCATCTCCAATGGCTGTTCCATCTTCAATCATTCCGCTTTTTAAGGGTTTAAAAAGACTCTTTAACACCGCATGATCAGTGGTCAACGGACATTGGGTGAAGGCTTCGCCGCTAAAGATAACCAGCCCTATACGGTCGTTGGGTCGTTTGTCAATAAATTCAATGGCCACTTTCTTTGCTGCTTCTATTCGGTTGGGGCGCAAGTCTTGGGCGAGCATACTCCCCGAAATGTCCATGGCCATCACAATGTCAATACCTTCAATGTGCACTTGTTTTTGCTTGTTGCTCGATTGCGGACGTGCCATAACCACAGTGAGCAAGGCAATAGTAATCATTCTCAAGGCAAAGGGTAAGTGCCTCAGCTTAACTTTCCAATTATCGGTGAGGTTTTCGGTCCAACTTAGCGAGGGTAAATTCAATGGGGCTATTTGTTTACGATGACGAAAGACATAATGAACCACCAGCAATGGAATTAACAATAGCAACAAAAACCAATATGGATTGGCAAAATTAATGCCTACAAATGGGTTTATCATGCGGTAACCTCCTTTTCTTCAGTGGGTTTTGTTTCATTTACAAAAACATAGCCCCAACGCATGGCCAAATCGTTTTCATCGGCCAAAGGCTGGCTTTTGGCAAATTTTACATAATCTGCCGCTCGCAATACCTTTGCACTTTGCTCCTTTAGATCTTTGGAAAGGGCTATTTTTTCAAGATGAAGGATGATATCGCTACTTACCATTTCCATGGCTGCAAATTGGAATCGCTTTTCCATGTACTCTCTCAGAATATCAGTAAGTTGAGAGTAAAATTCCTTGGGGTCGCCCTGCTGCCAAAGTTTCATTGCGGACAATTTATCTAGTTTTTGAAGGGCAAGCAGATGGGCAGGTAAAGCTGGTTTCTTGGGCAAAGGGAGCAGCGGTTGTTTGTTCTTAAGCCTTTTGTAAATGTAATAGCCTAACGCAGCCATTGCCAATGCCAAGAGCGTCCAAAGGAAATAGGGTAGGTAATCGCGCCAGGTTTTGGGCTCGTCCAGTATGGGTTTGATATCGTTAATTTCCTTTTGCAAATCCACAGTAACGTTTTGTACATCAATAAATAAGCTGTCTGTTGCTAAATCAACTTTTTGCGTATCTCCTGTGATTTGAAATTGGAATATCTGGGGCGGAATGGCCCACCGTCCGCTATCAAAACTGGTGATCAAATATTGTAAATCTATTCTAATTATTCCAGTTTCTAATTTAAAGGTATCAGCTTTTTGAAAGGAAATAACTTCAACGTGTTCACTTAGGGTATCTTGAATCTTGGGCCATAAAATCACCGCATTGATAGGTTGCTGCACTTCGAAATGTAAAAGTGTCTGTTCTCCAATCAAAAAAGTTTTTTTGTCAATTTTGGCAGTTACGGTGGCTTCCTGAGCAAAGGAAAATTTGCTACAAAAAGCCAGAAGTAAAATTATTAAGTATTTAAATTTTAACCACATAATATTAAAAACGTCTTTCACGCAAATGAAACAATTGAGTTAAACTTTTAATGGAATCGCCTCCAGTTTGAACAATCACATGGTCAATTCCCGAACTTTTAAAGGATTGAGTTACATATTTTTGATGATTGATGTACCAGTTTTCATAAGCCCGACGAACCTTGGAGTCGGAAGTATCCACAAATTTTATACTACCACTTTCTTGATCTCGCACTTGCAATAATCCTAAATCGGGGATGGCCATTTCGGCTTTATCCACAATCTGAATGGCTGCAATGTCGTGCTTGCGAGCTGCAATCTGAAGCGATTCCTTAAATTGCTGATCGTTAAAATCGGAAAGTACAAAGGCCGTGCATTGCTTTTTTATCACATTGGTAAGGTAGCGAAGCCCTTCTTGCAGATTGGTGCCTTTGCTTTTGGGTTTAAAGGTAATAAGCTCGCGAATAATTCTCAGAATGTGCGATTTGCCCTTGGCTGGAGCAATGAACTTTTCAACCATATCGGTAAAGAAAATAACGCCCACTTTGTCGTTGTTTTGAATGGCCGAAAAGGCCAATACCGAAGCAATTTCGGTAATGATATCGGCTTTGAAACTGCTTTGAGTTCCAAACTGGTTGCTGTTACTCACATCAATCAATAGCATTACGGTAAGTTCTCGTTCCTCTTCAAATACTTTAATGTAGGGATGATTAAATCGAGCAGTAACATTCCAATCGATGCTTCTGATGTCGTCACCAAATTGATATTCACGCACTTCGCTAAAAGCCATACCTCTTCCTTTGAAAGCTGAATGATAATGTCCACTGAATACCTGATTGGTCATTCGGCGGGTCTTTATCTCAATTTTCCTTACTTTTTGAAGAATTTCTTGAGTTTCGGTTAACATTGAATACGAATTAAGTTAGAGAAATCAATAATCATAACGGTAGAATGGAAGGCTAAGGCACTTCCACCGTATTTAGAATTTCGCTAATGATATCTATGGTATTGATGTTTTCGGCTTCGGCTTCATAAGTAAGCCCAATGCGATGGCGGAGTACGTCGGCACAAACGGCTCTCACATCTTCCGGAATCACATAGCCTCTGCGTTTGATAAAGGCATACGCTTTTGCAGCCAAAGCCATATTGATACTGGCTCTGGGCGAAGCTCCATAGCTGATGTAATGGGTAAATTTATCAAGCCCATATTTTGCAGGATAACGTGTTGCAAAAACGATATCGGTGATGTAGTTTTCAATTTTCTCATCCACATATACTTTCTTAACAATATCCCTAGCTTTAATGATGTCGTCGATGGATACAATTTTCTGTGCACTGGGTTTATTTCCGCTAATTTGCGAGCGCAAAATGGCCTTTTCTTCTTCTTTAGAAGGATAATCGATCACCACTTTCAACATAAAGCGGTCCATTTGAGCTTCGGGAAGGGGATAAGTGCCTTCTTGTTCAATGGGATTTTGGGTCGCCAGCACCAAGAAAGGATTGGGAAGGGGATAAGTTTGGTCGCCAAGGGTAACTTGACGCTCCTGCATAGCTTCCAAAAGAGCACTTTGTACCTTGGCTGGGGCTCGGTTTATTTCATCTGCCAATATAAAATTGGCAAAAATGGGTCCTTTACGGGTTTCGAAGGTTTCTTTCTTTTGACTGTAAATAAGGGTTCCCAAAAGATCAGCGGGTAGTAAATCAGGGGTAAACTGAATTCTGCTAAAATGACCGTTTACTGCATTTGCAAGCGAGGTAATGGCCAGTGTCTTTGCTAGTCCCGGAACTCCTTCAAGTAAAATGTGGCCGTTGGTTAAAAGTCCAATCAATAGACGCTCTACCATCGCTTTCTGACCCACAATTACTTTGCCCATTTCCATGTTGATCAAGTCAACAAAGGAGCTTTCTCTTTGAATCAAATCGTTCAGTTCTCTAATGTCCAATTCCATATTATTATAAAGATTAAAATTTTGTTTGCCTTAAGTAATAAAAAATAACGACTTCTAATTGTAGTTGGCAAAGGTAATAGAATAGGTAAAATACCCAAAGAAAGGCTTGTTAAAAATAGTTAAGTTACTGAAAATAAATAAGATAAATATTTTTTCCACAAAGATCGATTATCGTGATTTTGTTTTTGTATCTCAGGCAAATATTCTTCAATACAACAAAATAAAAAGAAGAAAAATATGTTTTAAGTACATTGAATAAGGATTGGTGTGATGGTTAATCATTTTCTTTATTTTAGCGGTTCTATTTTAAAATGTCAATTTATGAAATTATTTCAACTTGTCGTTGTTTTTATATCGCTGGTAATGTTGAGCTTATCGAGTTACGGCCAGCTCCGATTTGGAGGAAAATTAGGAGGCGCTTCTACCAATTTGACGGGTATTGGGCTGCCTAACTTTGTTCCTGAACCTAAAATTAAGTTTATTGGTGGTGCTTTGGTTCATTACGGATTCATAAAGCGAATGGGGCTACAAGCTGAATTTCTGTACAGTGGAAAGGGATCTGCATTTTCGTATACTGAGGAACAATACTTGGGCATTTATAGTGGTAAAGTGACCATGAAGCAAGACCTGGGTTATTTTGCCATTCCTACGATGTTGCAATTTAAAATGGGCGATCGTGATAACTACTTTCATATCGATGGAGGCCTGGTATTCAACTTCTTAGTTCATGAAAAGTTTAAAGGAACAGTACAAATTGTCAACGACAAAGGTGAAGAAGTGATCTATGATTATCCTCGCAAAAGAAGTCCTAATACCTACGACTTGGGCTATGCCTTTGGATTTGGCTTGTTGGCCAACGGACTCAATTTTGATTTTCGACTTGAATTTGGTACCGACGAAGTGTTCGATACTGAAGAAGGCGATCCCAAAATTCTCAATAAATCTTTTCAAGTTTCAGTAGGCTATACCTTTGGTCGTTAAGTTGCTAAGCCATCGAGCGGGGCAAGATTATCAGGCCAATAAAGGTTCTGAAAACGGCTCTTATTCCCACTAAAATAATTTTTATAAAGTGCCAAATACCAAAAGATTTGCCTAAAAATAAGGCGGCAAAATCGGGCTGTGTTTCTAAAATGGCAAACATGCGATGCAGCTTAATTCGAAGTAAATGGTGGGGATTGATTAACGCTAAAGCTGCATCGTAATAAGGTAATTTCCAAGGAGATCGCAGTATTGCATCAATGAGCTTGCTTTGATTTTGGGAAACTTCCTCTTCAAGAATCGTTTCGGCACGCAAATACAACTCCCGCGTTTGTATATTGGGCTCTTTGCCGATCAGATAATGGCAGAAAATAGCTACCTCATTCTTTTTCATGGGCTTCCATTTTGAGCATTTTCTCTTTCAGAAGGGCAAGTTCTTGACTCAATACTTTGTTTTTATCGTGCAGTTTTGAAACCACAATACTTAAGTGGAGAAGATAAATTAAAATGGCAAATATAGCCACTGTAAAAACTAAATTAGGAGCCAAATATACCCCTAAAAGTTGGGCAAAAAAGTCTAATCCTTGCCTCCATAACGAAAATACAATGAGCAATATGGTACTCGAAAACCAAAATATGGCGTATTCTTCGCGAAGTTTTCCTTTGATTATCAATTTGCTTACATAAATCAGAAAAAGTAAGCTTACCACAATGGCAATGATTTGAATTCGATACGAATAGTAAGTTTCCATACGTTACAATTTAAATATTTTTGGAGTTTTTGGGCGTTTGTCGAAGAAAGCTGTAAAATATAGCCAAGCTCACTTTAAACATATAATACAACTGTGCCAAATGTCGAATGGAAGAAGTTCCACCTTGTCGCTCACGCATTTCAACCGCAGTTTCAATAATTTTAAATTTTAATTTAGCAAACAAAACAATGCTTTCGGGTTCGGGATATTCATCGGGATAATGAAATGCAACGGTTTTCAATGCCTTGGAGTTATAGAGTCTGAAACCTGAAGTATTATCCAGAATTTCGATGCCGCTAAACACTTTTATCCAATGTTTCAAAAATTGAATTCCCAGACGTCTGCCAAGGGTCGACTGAAATCCGTTTTTAGCAATAAATCGTGAACCTATTACAACATCGGCAGCGTGAACCTTTTGGACTTCAAGGAGTTTGTGTATCTCATGGGCAGGGTGCTGACCATCGCCATCCAACTGCAAGGCAAAATCAAATTTCTGGTCAAAGGCATATTTAAATCCCGTTTGCACCGCCCCACCTATTCCAAGATTTAAAGGAAGATCCAATAAAATACACTCCAACTTTGACGCAATAGCTGCCGTAGCATCGGTAGAACTGTCGTTTACCACCACTGCAGTAAGTTGGTAAGAGTTGAGCTTGGTTTGGTTAATTTCACTTATAACCATAGCAATATTGGCTGCTTCGTTATAAGCAGGAATAATCACCGCAACCCTAAAAGAATTATTATCCATAGTTTGACAAAGGTAAAACTTAATCCATTAATTTTGTGGTCATGATTAAAAAACCTAAAATCGTAGTTGCCATTACCGGGGCCAGTGGTTCTATTTATGCCGAACGCTTGCTGTATTACTTACAACTTGCTCATTCTCAATTTGAGAGAGTAGATTTAGTATTTTCAACCAATGCTTTGCAGGTTTGGGAACACGAACTGGGCTCGAAGAGCTACCAGAATTACGATTTTCAGGTCTATGAATCTACCAATTTCTTGGCTCCCTTTGCCAGTGGCTCTGCGGGTTATGATGTGATGATTGTTTGTCCTGCTTCGATGGGAACCTTGGGGCGTATTGCCCATGGTATCTCCAATGACCTTATAAGCAGGGCTGCCGACGTGATGCTTAAGGAAAAAGGTAAACTTATAGTGGTACCCCGCGAAACTCCTTATAACTTGATTCACCTACGAAACCTTACCACATTAGCCGAAGCGGGGGCAATTGTGGTGCCTGCCACCCCTTCTTTTTATAGCAAACCTTCTTCCATCGAAGCATTGGTGGATACCGTCGTACATAGAGTGTTGGCTCTTGCAGAAATCGATATTCCACATTATCAGTGGGGTAAAGAGGATTAGTGTAGGGAATTGCTTGACTTACTTTCGAGTATTTTCTCAAAGAAAATCAGATGCCATTGGAGGCTTTCTTTCCAATATTCCGCATTGTGTCCTCCAGGCATACTAAAGAAAAAACAGTTTAAATCCAATCGATCGCATTGGGTTTTAAACTCAATATTGGCAGCCAACAATCGATCTTTATTGCCGCAATCAAAAATGAAGGGCTTTCGGGTGCCTTTAAGATTTTCCAAAAGACCAAGTGCAGAAAATTCAGTAAATCGGGTTAGATTTTCATTATAAGGGCCTAACTTTTCGCTTAAGCTATTGTTTTTGAGCGAGCTGGCGTGTAAATTTAAAGTTCCGCTGGTGCTGCCTGCTGCAAGAAACCATTGCGGGTGCTTGAGAAAAAGGTACATAGCTCCATGACCGCCCATGCTTAGGCCATCAATGAAGATGGAATTGGTATCGATGTTTAAATTTTTTCGGAGGTAAGGTAAAAAATCTTGGGTAAAAAAATGTTCCCATTGCGAATTATCTTGTATCGGGCTGTTCAAATACCAACTGTCAGTAAGCCCGTCAGGGCAAATGATAATTATATGGTGCTTATTGGCCAAAGTTTGCAATGGGGTGATTTCGTTCCAAGTTCTGAAATCGCCGCCGTGGCCATGGAGTAGAATCAATGCAGGTAACTTTTCATTTTCAATGGCAGCCTCGCCTTGAGGAATAAAATACCAACTGGTATCGGCAACACTTAAATATTTGCTCTGAATTATAAACTGCTGTTGTGCTTGCAGTAAGGTTGTCAGGCTAAGAAAAAATGCAATGGTTAAAATTCTTAATAACTTCATTACTTGGCACTTACTTTAGTGGATAAATAATAAAATAATCGGGGAAGCCATCTCCGTATGTGTACCATCAAGAGCTCCTTGCCCCCCACCAGAATTTCCTTTTTTCCTTTTAATAAAGCATGAATGATGATGGGAGCAGCCACTTCCGGACTCATACTTTTGGCTTGACCTTCATCCAAAAGTCCATAAGCATTTCCATTACCAACTAAGGCATTGTTGCTTACCATGGTGTTGATACGACCCGGGATGATAAGACTAACTTTTATATTGTTTTTGGTATTTTCGGCTCTTAAGCTTTCAAAGAAACCGTGGAGGGCATGTTTGCTGGCACTGTAGGCTGAGCGAAGGGGAAATCCAAATTTACCTACCACACTACTCACCGCAGCTATATGGCCTTGCTGCTGCACTATCATGATGGGAAGCACGGCTTTGGTCAGAATAACCGTTCCAAAATAGTTGGTTTCCATTATTTTACGGTCAACTGCAAGGTCGGTTTCGGAGGCTACGGAGCGCTGACTGATACCTCCATTATTAATAAGGTAATCAATTTTGCCAAATTTCTGAACCACCGAATTTACCAATTCCGATGGCGAAGACAGGTTTTCGAGGTCAAGGGGAAGAATTAAATATTGATTTGTATCCACATTGGCTTCCTTTACAACTTGCATCAATGATTCCTCATTTCGAGAAGATAATACTACTTTGGCGCCTTGCTTTAATAAATAGAGGCACATACTTTTGCCAATGCCTGAGCTGGCTCCTGTAATCCACCAAACTGTATTTTTCAAGGTTTGCATTCTGTTTAACAATAAGTTACTTCGCCAGTACTGTGGTCGTAAAGTGCGCCGAGAACATCGATTTTTCCCTCGGAATACATTACTCGTAGAATTTCACTTTGGCTTAAAACGTCTTCCACCGCAAGGTTTACATTCATTTTGGCCACGCTATCAACAAATTCAAGGTTGTTGGAGGTACGATCATACCCTTCGGGAGTTTTTACCTTTTCAACTGCCAGCTGAATATGGCGCATGGCAGAGGTGAGGTTGCCCATTTTAAAATCGTCACAAGCTCCTTTAACTGCGCCACAAGAGGTGTGCCCAAGTACAAGTACAAGCTTGGTGTTGAATACTTTGCATGCGTATTCCATACTTCCTAAAATGTCCTGGTTGATGATGTTGCCGGTTACGCGAGCAATAAATATATCTCCGATGCCTTGATCAAAAATAATATTGGGTTGCACACGAGAATCAATACATCCCAAAACAATGGCAAAGGGGTGTTGACTGTCTATGGTAGATCGCATGAGCCAATGATGGTCGCGTTCAATCATGTCTTTGGAAAGAAACCGCTTGTTGCCATCACTGAGCATTTGCTTGGCCATTTCAGGAGTTAATGCTTGGATAGTTTTTGCGTCAAGGGGTAGTTTATTGGAATCCTTTGAATGCATAAAATAGGGTTTTTAATATGGGACTAAAATAGCCATTAATCCTAAATCTTAAAATATAAAAAATTATTACTTATCATTCCATATTTTCCAGCTGGCTTCGGCTTGAAATGCCAACATATTATAGCCGTTGAGGGTTTGGGCTCCAAGTTTTTTGGCGGTTTTTAACAAAAGCGATTCCTGAGGATTGTACACTAAGTCAAAAACAAGGTGCTTTGCCGTTAAACTTTTTACATCGATGGACGGCATTTGATTCACCTCAGGAAAGGTGCCCAAAGGGGTGCAATGGATTAACAGTTTGTGCTGAACGATTAATTCGGCTAAATTTCCAGTCCATTCCGTTTGATCTTCTTCGGCATGGCGGGCCACAATTTGATATGGGATTTTCATTTGCTCCAAGGCGTATGCCACCGCTTTGGATGCGCCTCCATTGCCTAAAATTAAAGCCGAATCGTGGTGGCTTTTCAAGTGGGGCATGATACTCCGGGTGAAACCTATATAATCGGTATTGTAAGCGGTAATTTTGGAACCCTCAACTTTTAAACAATTGGTGGCTCCAATATGCTGAACGGCTTGGTCTTGATGGGTTGCAAAAGGCAAAATACTGGACTTATAAGGAATGGTTACACTTAAACCCATAGGTTGTAAACGAGCCAAGAGTGACGGAAATTCTTCAATGCGTTCCAATTCAAACAATTGAAAAACTGTATCAGTAATCCCTTCCTCTAAAAACTTTTTACTAAAGTACTGAGCTGAAAAAGAATGACTCAGTTTTTTACCAATAAGACCAAAATTGCGCATATAAACAACAGTTGTAATGGACAAAGGTAGCGTTTTATTCGATGTAGAAGTGCCGATTTTCTGCGCTTTAAATTCAATTTTTCGACTACATTTGCCCTCCAAATTTAGATCAATGCAGTTTCTTCATCCTGAGTTGTTATATGCGCTTTTTGCTTTGAGCATTCCAGTGATTATTCACCTGTTTCTCTTTAAGCGTTTTAAAAAGGTATATTTTACCAACTTCAGCTTGCTAAAAGAGCTTCAAATCCAAAGTCGGAAATCGGCAAAACTTCGTCATCTTTTGGTATTATTGGTGCGTATTCTTGCAATGGCTGCTTTGATTTTGGCCTTTGCCGAACCGTATCTTTTGCACCGAAAAAGGAATCTTCAAGCCCATGCTTCGACGGTGGTGAATGTGTTTGTCGATAATTCCTTTAGCATGCAAAGCAGGAGTGAAGAGGGAAGCTTATTAGATGAAGCGAGGAAAAAAGCTCGGGAAATTGCATTAAGTTATCCTATCTCACAGTCATTCAGATTGTTGACAAATCAAAGCAATACTTTTGCAAAGCCTGCTGTGAATCGCGAAATATTTCTTAGCCAACTCGAACAATTAAATACAGAACCTTCAACGCTTTATCTCGACCGCCTCAGCTCGATGTTAGACCAAGAATCGGATGAAGGCTCGGATGTGTTTGTGATTTCTGATTTTCAAAAATCTCAGGCACGACTGCATGAATGGAGTTCGGATTCCCTTCATCATTTTTTTCTTATTCCTTTAAAAGGCGTGGTGCAATCCAATCTTTTTGTAGATTCTTTATGGATTGAGGCTCCTTTTCTGCAACAGGGATTTGCCTTCGAAATACAATTCAATATTCAAAATTACGGCCCTCAAGAATGGGTTGATGTACCTGTAAATCTTGAAGTTAATGGAGTTAAAAAGGCGGTTTTAACCACCTCTTTGTCTCCTTTTGAAAAAAAGAAATGTACCTTCAATTTCCTTCCCGATCAAAGTGGAAAATTCATGGCTTCAGTTCATATTCAAGATTATCCCATAAGTTACGACGACGATTTTTTCTTCTCCTTCGAGGTGCAAGCTTCTTATTCGATTCTCTGTATTTCTTCTAAAACCTCCGCTTCTGAGGTGGCTACTTATTTAAAATCGGACAGCACCTTTAAGCCCACCTTCATCGACGAATCTCAAATTGATTTCAGTTCGTTTTCGCAATACAAGACTTTGGTTGTAAATGGATTATCTGAGTTCTCCTCAGGATTTGCAGCTTCTGTGGTCGATTTCGTAAATCAAGGTGGAAATCTTATTGTGGTTCCATCTAAGCAAAGCAATCTAAAATCCTATAATTCTTTACTTCAAAGTTTGGGCTTGCCTTCGTTCCAATCGTTGGATACTGGTCAATTCCGACTCAGCAGGATAGAGCAACAATCTGACGAATTTCAATCTATTTTTACGGAAGAAGTGAAGCAAAACACCGATTTTCCATCGTCACAATCCCGCTTTTTAATGTCTGGAAACCAAAGTAGTAATAGGGTTTTATGGTCTGACGAGGCTGGCAATCCACTCCTTGTAAAAAGCATAAAAGCCATTGGGACTTCCTACCTTTTTAGTTTTGATTTGATTGAAACCAATTCCAACTTTTCGCATCATTCCTTGTTTGCCCCCTTGCTTTTTAATTTGTTTACCCATACCAATCAATTTGAATATTCCTATTTTGTTTTGGGTCAAAAGAACAGTTATAAACACGCTATTCCTGCTGGTTGCGAAAAGATGACGCCCAGTTTGCTAATGGTAAACGATAGCCTCAGTCTCATCCCCGAATTTCGTCAAATCCAATCCAATTGGGTTTTTAGTTTTCAACAAAACCCTCAAGTTGCAGGGTATTATAGTCTGCAATGTTCCGATAGTATTTTGGATATCTTGGCCTTTAATTTCAATCGCGATGAGAGTTTTTTAGACTACCATTCAGAGGATCAAATCCTTGAAAATCTTAAAGATAAGTTAAAGGAAAACCTTGTGATTTTGGATGCTCAGCATAAGGATTTATCCAAGCAATTGGAGCTCGACCGAAAGGGTCAGCCCCTGTGGAAATTATTTGTATTACTTGGATTTTCCCTTTTGATAATTGAATTACTTTTGCTCCGTTTCCGAAAATAAATCATGAACGAAGAATACAACAACGAACCCATTGAAACTCCATCTGAGTCAACCTCGGAGGTCTATATGACTCCAAGTGTTTCGCTTTCAGGTTTGTACGAAGATTGGTTTTTGGATTATGCTTCCTATGTTGTGCTTGAGCGTGCCGTTCCAGATATGCGTGATGGTTTGAAACCTGTTCAACGGCGGATACTCCATTCGATGAAAGAAATGGACGATGGTCGCTATAATAAGGTGGCCAACATCATCGGAAATACCATGAAATACCATCCCCACGGCGATAAGTCCATTGGCGATGCCTTGGTACAAATGGGGCAAAAGGATTTGCTCATCGATACGCAAGGAAACTGGGGCAACGTGCTTACCGGCGATTCGGCAGCGGCTCCCCGTTATATCGAAGCTCGTTTAAGTAAGTTTGCGCTGGAAGTGATGTTTAACGCCAAAACTACCCAGTGGAATCTGAGCTACGACGGTCGTAATAAAGAACCCGATGTACTGCCCGTTAAATTTCCTTTGCTTCTAGCCATGGGAATAGAAGGTATAGCCGTAGGTATGGCTTCAAAAATTCTACCTCATAACTTTATTGAGCTCATTGATGCTTCGGTCCATTATCTTCGAAAGGAGGATTTTGAACTTTATCCCGATTTTCAAACGGGAGGTATGGCCGATGTGTCGCGCTACAACGATGGCATAAGGGGAGGTAAAGTAAGGTTGCGGGCAAAGATTCAAAAGATTGATAATAAAACACTGGTTATCAATGAAATTCCTGCTACGGTAAATACAGGCTCGTTGATCGATTCCATCATTGCCGCCAACGAAAAGGGCAAGATCAAGATTCGTAAAATCGAAGACAATACAGCCGAGAATGTGGAGATTATGATTCATTTAGGATCCAATGTTTCTCCCGATCAAACCATCGATGCTTTGTATGCTTTCACCGCCTGCGAAGAGTCAATTTCGCCTAACAGCACCGTGATTTTCAACGGCAAACCTGTTTTTCTTGGGATGAAAGAAATTTTGAGAATTTCCACCGATCATACGGTGGAACTGCTCAAACTTGAGTTGGAAATTCGAAAAGGGGAATTGCAGGAAAAGTGGCATTATTCCTCCTTGGAGAAAATATTTATTAAAGAACGGATTTACCGCCAGATTGAAGAGGCCACGAGTTTTGAACAAGCCATTGAAATTATTGATAAGGCTTTAGATCCGTATAAACCCCTGTTTAAACGCGAAATAACGCATGAAGATATTGAAAAACTTACCGAAATTCGAATCAAACGAATTTCAAAGTACAATGAGTTTAAGGCCGATGAAATTATCAAAGCTATCGAAGATGAGATTGCAGAAGTGGAGCATCATTTAGCCCATCTCATTGATTTTGCCATTGCCTATTTTCTCGACATCAAAGCCAAATACGGTAAAGGAAAGGAACGCAAAACAGAATTAAGAAATTTCGATAATATTGTGGCTGCTTCTGTGGCAGTAAACAACGTGAAATTGTACGTCAACAAAGAAGAAGGCTTTGTGGGTACAGGCCTTAGAAAGGATGAGTTTGTGGC
>DZDC01000010.1:30424-32801 GCA_022736595.1 Draconibacterium orientale
ATCAAAGGAAGAAGCGCGGCGGGCAATACCCTGACTAAAAATGTGATTTCTAAAATTGAGCTCAAGCGTGATGGTGTAAGCACCCTCGGAGCCATCGATATATATTATGATTCCACAGTGAAACGCCTCAATACCGATGGACGAGGGCATCATCTTGGTGCATTTGTGGCCGACGATACCTTGTTGAATATTCGCAGCAATGGTTATTTTAAAACCACCAGCTTCGATCTTTCAACCCATTTTGATGATGATTTGTTGGAATTGCATAAGTTTAATCCAGAACTCATCTGGACCGCCATTTACGAAGACGGAGAAACGAAGTTATACTACCTAAAGCGTTTTAAATTCACCCTTTCCGAAAAACCAAATTCCTTCATTGGAGAGCATCCTGATTCAAAATTGGTGTTGCTAACTCATGTGATGAAACCCAATTTTGAGGTGATTTTTGATCCTGAAAGTGCTCCAAAAAATAGAGATTCTGAAGTGGTTAAAGCCTTTGAATTTATTGATGAAAAAAGTTTTAAAGCCAAAGGTAAACGACTGAGTACCTACGCAGTAAGTAAAGTGGTGAGTTTAGATCCTGATCTTGATGATACCCTCATTGAAGTGGATGTGGAGGAAATAGAAGGGGTAAGTGATGTGGTGGTGGATTTGGACGAGTTGAAACATACCGAAACGTCTCGATCCATAGTGGATGCAGAGGAGGATTTAAGCGATGATGTGGACGCTCCTGAGTTTGAATTGGCGGATTTATCAGAAAAACCATTGGCAAAACCAATACCAATAAATGTTGAAGATCGACCCATGCCAACCTTACTTCCAGTGGATGAAATTGCAGAAATTGAGAGACCCGCTAAAAAGGTAGTTCGTAAAAAAACCGTAAAAGAAGTGAAGCCCAGCCAAAACTTAAAGGTAAGTCTTGATAGCGACGAGCCTCTTCAAATGGAATTGGATTTATAATTCACTTAATTGCTGGCGCACCAATTCAAAGAGTACCACGGTGGCTGCAGTAACTACATTCATAGATTTTACAGGACCTGACAAAGGAATATATACTTGTCGTTGACAGAGTTTTAGCGTGGGTATATCGAGTCCGTAACGCTCGTCGCCCACAAGAAATACGGTTTTTGAATGCAGTTTTTGGCTGTAAAGCATACTAGCATCGGCACTGGTTTCGATGGCTACGAGTTCATAATCCGAAGGAATAAATGTCTTCCATTGCTCAAGGTCGGTGAGTTGCCAATCCACATGCTTATGACCAGTGCTCGAGCTTTTTCTAATTTTAATCTCATTGTGCAAAGGACTTTCGTGAGCGAAGATAACTTTTCTACAGCCCATAGTGCCTGCCAAGCGAATCAATCCTCCCATATTTTCGGGAGTTCTAATGCCAATACCCACCAAAATAGGCGCGTCCTCTTGATTCCAAAAATGGTAAGGCTTTGCCTCAAAAAGGTTTTGTGAGGAGGTATATTCTAAATCAAAATTTTGCTTCATAGCTATTTTTTTTAATCATGAATTGTTTCAAAACCTTCAATTTTTCCGTCGGAATTGAAGTAGTGTAAGATATCCGCATTATTGTTTGTGTTAATCCAGAGGGTTTGCAGACCAACCTTTTGAGCCCCTTCGATGTTTTGTGGAGCATCATCAATAAATAAGGTTTCTTGAGGGTTAAAATCATGCTCTTTTAAAATAATTTGATAAGCGTCAGCCTCTGGTTTTCGGAGTTGTATTTGATGCGAAAAGTAAGTTTTATGAAAAATTTCTTCTAATCCATTTATTCCATGCTGGGTTTTCAATTGTTGCTGAAATGCCTGATAATGAATGTTATTTGTGTTTGACAAGAGATAGATATTGAATCGTTTCTTAAGGTCTTGGAGCAGTTGCAAGCGTGAGGAAGGAAAATCGAGCAACATGGCATTCCAAGCTTTATCCAGCGTATGGTCGTCAACTTGGGTTCCACATAAGGTGCGCAGCTCGTTTCTAAATTCATTGTCGGTGTAGGCTCCAATTTCGTATTTTGCAAATAAATCCAGTTGTATGGTGCGGTGAAACAGGTTTTGAAAATTTTCAATACCCAAGCTTGCAAAAGCCCTGACACTGCGATCAAAGTCGATGTTTATAACCACGCCACCTAGATCAAAAATTAGGTTTTTTATCATTATTTCAAATTTTTGCAAAAATATTAAAAAGACTTGCTTAAAATAATTTTTTATCTATCTTTGCATTCCCAAAATTTAAACTGGAATTACAGCCAAGGTTTGGGAAACACTTAATCATTAGGGCCTATAGCTCAGTCGGTTAGAGTAGTTGACTCATAATCAATTGGTCCCTGGTTCGAGCCCAGGTGGGCCCACCCAAGAAGCCGCTTTTGCGGCTT
>DZDC01000098.1:0-2140 GCA_022736595.1 Draconibacterium orientale
ATCTTAAATCTATTGTAACTTTTTGTCATGTACTAAGATAAAAGAACTTAAATGGTTTTAATTTCCTTTTCTTTTTCGGAAAGATGTTGATCTACAATTTTGATGTACTTATCGGTCAACTCCTGAGTTTTGGCTTCAAGCTGCTTGCGCTCATCCTCGCTAAGGCCATCTTTTTCGAGCTGTTGTGCTTCGTGCATGGCTTGTTTACGAGCATTACGAATGCCCACTTTGGCATCTTCAGCTTCGCTTTTCGACATTTTTACAAACTCATTACGACGTTCTTCGGTAAGCATCGGAATGTTAAGCCGAATGATAATACCATCATTTTGAGGATTTAAACCCAAATTAGAGTTTATAATTTCCTTTTCGATGGCTTTCAAATTCGATTTGTCCCAAGGTTGAATGGTGAGCGTTCGGGGGTCGGGAGTATTGATATTGGCCACCTGATTGAGGGGTATCCGTGCGCCATAAGCCTCTATACCAATGCCATCAAGCATGGCAGGATTGGCTTTACCAGCTCTGATTTTGTGTAATTCTTTTTCGAGATGCGAAATGGCATGTTTCATTTGGTCTTC
Organism: Draconibacterium orientale; assembly: GCA_022736595.1. Lineage (GTDB taxonomy): Bacteria > Bacteroidota > Bacteroidia > Bacteroidales > UBA1556 > UBA6267. The sequence continues at coordinate 576 of DZDC01000098.1, forward strand.
GGCCATCTCGAGGCACATTGCAGCTTCTTCGTTCATAAGACTGAGTTTTTGATTGAAAATTGAAAAACAAAAGTACTAAAATATTTTCTCGAATCAAGCCCCCAAAAGCATTTTGTTGGATTATAAATCGGTATTGAGTTGATGAATCATGGCGGCCACATTTTGCTCATACATGCATTTGAAATGATTCTGAGGACATTTTTCAAATCCAATTTTACTGCATGGCCTGCAATTCAATGCTACTTCAAAATTCAGAACTTTTAAAGCTTCGGCCTCGGGCAGCAAAGGCGACATTCCAAATTGCGGAATGGTATTGCCCCAAACCATTAGGATGGGTTTGTGATAGGCCGCAGCAATATGCATGAGTCCTGTATCGGCGGTAACCACTTTTTGACTTTGGCTGATTACAAAGGCCGATTGGTTTAGACTTAGCTTTCCGCAAAAATCCATGACCGAACCCTGCCCCAAATCCAGGAGCATTTTAGCTTTGGTTGTATCGCCGGGGCCTCCCAAAAGCACGATGGGCAAAGTACTCTGCTGAGCCAAAGGGGCAAGCACTTCAAGAGGAATTTGCTTGGTATAATGAGCGCCTCCCACCACAAATGCATGGAATTGAGGCGGCAGTTGTGCTTGCAATTGCATCTGAGCCTTAGCATCCAAGCCATGAAAATAATCCAACCCCTGGCCATCGTATTGAAGATTCATAAATTCAAGACTTTGGCAATACCGCTCCACAATGTGTTGTTGGGGCAAAAAGTCCCACTTAAAATTCACTTTCAACCACTTTTGCAAGTTGAGCTTTTGAAATCGATGCGTCTCAACTCCCAACAAACGCGACAGTCGGTGCGATCGTAAATTGTTGTGAAGGTCTATTACCACATCAAATTTTTCTGCTTTCAGGCTTGGAACGATTTCGGTAATTTCCTTTTCAAAGGTATGAAGCTTGGCAACGTATGGATGGTGTTGAAGTACCTCCTTAAACTTGGCTTTGGTAACAAAATGAATTTCATGATTTTCCGAAGCCTGATGCAAGATGCGCAGCACTGGGCTGGTGAGCACAATATCGCCAATGGAACTAAAACGGAGAATTAGAAATTTCATACACCAAGTATAAATAAATTATCGAAGTTGGATAAAGCTAAGCAAAAAGCAATAGCTAACCTCACTGGTAAAGACCTTTAAGAGCTATCTTTAAGGTCAGATCAAAATATTATAAATTGCTGTTGGCAACTTCATTAATTGCCTCTTCTATGGTTTGAGCCGATGTAAAAACGATGGTTATGGCGGCTTTATCCATTGAACCCTTAAAATGAGGCCCTGCATGCTGTACAACCACCCTATTGCAATCAGAAAGCAAAGCTGCTAAATCATCGTGATTGTGTCCCTGTTCATGCTCATGGTCGTGATCGTGGTCGTGATCGTGATTATGGCTGTTGATTCGATATTCAGTATTTTCAGGTTTGCCCTCAGCATTTAGAGTGAAAATGGCAAATTCGCTAGCTCTTCCTGTTTGGCGAGCAACACTTAAGCGATCATTGGTTGGTATGGCTATCTTATTCATAATG
>DZDC01000098.1:2240-5826 GCA_022736595.1 Draconibacterium orientale
GCAAAAGTATCAATATTTACCGTGCTCATAACAAAAAAAGAATGTACCAAAAAAATGTACCTTTGCAGCCCCAAAATCGGTTTGTAGCTCAGTTGGTAGAGCAATTGACTCTTAATCAATGGGTCCAGGGTTCGACTCCCTGCAGACCGACCTAAATCCTGCTATCAACGGCAGGATTTTTTGTTTCTATACGCTACTAAAGTATTTAATTCCAATAGAATAAACCATGGAAAAGGTAAAATTAAATCGCTGGCCATTCGAGCGGCAAGCTTTTATCTTTTTCGCTAACTTTGCCGCTGAATTTATTAAGAAATTTACTCCATTATGTTGAAGAATTTTGTTGAAGAACTGCGCTGGAGAGGCATGATCCACGATGTGATGCCCGGCACTGAAGATTTTTTAAATAAGCAAATGTGTTCGGCTTATGTGGGCATCGATCCCACCGCCGATTCATTGCATATTGGTCACCTTGTGGGTGTGATGATGCTCAAGCACTTTCAATTGGCTGGTCATAGACCGCTAGCTCTGGTGGGTGGTGCCACCGGAATGATTGGAGACCCTTCGGGAAAATCCTCAGAACGCAACCTCTTGGATGAAAACACCCTACGCCACAACGAAAATGCACTCAAAGCTCAGTTGGCCAAGTTTCTCGACTTCGAAACCCAGGCTCCCAATGCTGCTGTTTTGGTTAACAACTATGATTGGATGAGCCAATTTAGCTTCCTCGAATTTATCCGCGATGTGGGAAAGCACATTACCGTAAATTACATGATGGCCAAAGAATCGGTAAAAAAACGCATTGGCGAAGACAGCAAAATGGGAATGTCCTTTACTGAATTTTCATACCAATTGGTGCAAGGATACGACTTCCTTCATCTTTACAAACATTTCAACTGCCGCCTTCAAATGGGCGGAAGCGATCAATGGGGCAACATCACCACGGGCACTGAGCTCATTCGCCGCAAAGAAAGTGGCGAAGCTTTTGCACTTACTTGCCCCCTGATTACCAAAGCCGATGGTGGCAAATTTGGCAAAACCGAAAGCGGCAACGTTTGGCTCGATCCCGAAAAAACAACGCCTTATGCTTTTTACCAGTTTTGGCTCAACACCAGCGATGAAGATGCTGAAAAATACATCAAGATTTTTACCCTCCTCAACAAAGAGGAGATTGAAATTCTTACCCAACAACATCATTTAAATCCTGCCGCCCGTGAATTGCAAAAGACGCTGGCCGACCACATTACAAGCATGGTTCACAGCAATGAGGCATTACAATCGGCCAAAGATGCCAGTCAAATTCTTTTTGGAAAAGGCAATACCGAAAGCTTAAAAAAACTCGACGAAAACACTTTTCTTTCGGTGTTTGAAGGCGTTCCTCAATGCGAAATTTCGTCTGAGGATCTCCAATTGCCCCTGTTTGACCTCCTGGTGGATAAAGCCGCTTTCTTTGCCAGTAAAGGCGAAGCCCGCAGATCGGTGAAGGAAAATGCAGTGAGCATTAACCAGCAAAAAATTACCGAAAGCTTTGAAATACAAAATGCCGAACTCCTCAATGGCAAATACATTTTGGTGCAAAAAGGCAAAAAAAACTTCTACATTTTACGCCTCGTTTAAATCGATAATCCTTTGGAAATAAGCTCACTTCATACTTGGATAGGGAAAGCAAAACAACCTGTGGTGATTGCAGGTCCTTGCAGTGCCGAAAATCGTGACCAACTTTTGCAAACTGTTGGGGCTTTGGCTTCCACCCAAAGTGTGGATATGATACGCGCTGGCCTTTGGAAACCCCGTACCCGACCCGATGGTTTTGAAGGCGTTGGAAAACAAGGGCTGGAATGGTTGAGCGAAGCCAAGAAGCTTTATGGTCTCCCCTTTTGTACCGAGGTAGCCACCCCAGAACATATCGAAATGGCTTTGAAATACGGTGCTGATGCCCTTTGGATTGGAGCTCGAACCACCGTAAATCCTTTCTCAGTGCAGATTTTAGCCGATGCACTTCGCTCGGTGGACATAGCGGTGATGGTGAAAAACCCTTTACATCCCGACCTCAAACTCTGGATTGGTGCCATTGAACGTATTTCCAATGCCGGAATTACCAAGCTTGCGGCCATCCATCGTGGATTCTATACTTACGACAATAAGCCCTACCGCAACCTTCCAATGTGGGAAATTCCCATTGAACTCAAGCGCCTACTTCCTCAGCTACCCGTGTTCACCGATCCCTCTCACATCAGCGGAAATCGCAGCCTCATTGCAGGCGTTGCCCAGCGTGCCCTCGACTTAAGCATGGACGGCCTCATGATCGAATCGCACATTGATCCCGATTGCGCACTCACCGATGCGGCTCAACAAATTACCCCACAACAGCTCCTTGAACTCCTTGAAAAACTGGTGATTCGACACGAATTTGGAAATACCGAATTCGAAAACAAATTAGAAAAACTCCGCTTCGATATCGACCAACTCGACCATGAGCTTATAAATATTCTTGCCCGCAGAAATGAAAAAAACAAACAAATTGGGCATTACAAAAAAGAAAATGGCATTACAGTCTTACAGATGGATCGCCTTAGAAAAATGATACAAGAGCGAATGGGGTACGGTATGAAACTTAACCTTGACCCATCTTTTGTGTTGAAACTACTCCAGTTAGTTCATAAAGAATCGGTGCGCTTGCAAACCAACATCATGCAATCGGAAGACGAAAACGAGGTTTAGTTTCGCTACTCCAACACAATAAACCTATCCTGTATTTCTACTTGGTTGAAACCAAAATTTTCAACTACATATTGTAAAGTTTTGGCCTGAAAGATACTTACATGAGTAGCATCGTTTTTATAATACCAAGAACTAAAATCCAACGATTCGTCGTACAGATGTGTCATAATCAATAATTTACCTCTATCCTTCAACAACTTTCGCAAAAGCCTAAACTCCTTGTCCGGTTGCGCAAAATGCTCCACCACCTCGCAGCAAATTATAAAGTCGTACCGCCGTTGCAGGGTTTCAGTTTCGGGGAAAAAGTAGGGGTCGTATAACGCCATTGAAAATCCTTTTCTAATTAAAGCGTTTCCCAACACCGGCACATGACCACAACCAAAATCCAAACCCTCCATCTCGAAGTTAAAATTTTGAGGCACATAACTCAAGATGGGATTCACAAATTTCAGGTAACCTTCATCGTCGTCGCGCATTTGATGTTTTAAATAGCGTTCTCTTTCGGAGCTTTGATCCAACTGAAATTGTGGAAGTCGTTGGATAAGTCCACAATCGTGACACTGCAAATGTTGGTTTAGCAATTCACTTCGGTGGGTTGACTTACAAAGAGGACAGGGGATTGACATAAACAGCAAGAATAAAAATTATAAAATTTGATATTTCAAAAATAGGTATTTCCTTGGTTTACCTAACTATCTGGGAAAATAATATCAGGAAAAATATATTATTAATCGACACGCCAATTGTATTCATTATTCAATATCTTTGAATTCCAATAAACTTTACCTCTATGTATATGAAAAGAAGTATAATTTTAGTTTTTTTTGTTAGTCTCCTATGGAATCAAGTGATGGGTCAAAAGGATTCC
>DZDC01000098.1:5926-8512 GCA_022736595.1 Draconibacterium orientale
TGGAATACAACCTCAAATATTACTTTAAAAATCGGAAATGGGCTGTGGTGAATAACTCCTCCATCAAAATTCCCAATAACAACCATTCCTCCGAATACTTTTACAACGTTTATGATCTGGAATTAGCACGTCGTTTTAGCCCCAATGTAGTGGTAATCTGCGGTGTAGAATACGACAATAGCACCCTAGCCGATGGAAGCCATAGAGAACTGTTTACGTTAGGCTTTGGGTTTTACTATAACTTCAATCAAGAAGTTCCTTAGCCACGATGGGGAATTCATATAAAAGCAAAAGAGCGAAGTTCCCGATGGGGGCTTCGCTCTTTTGTTATGCTAAAGGGAAGTTCTAAAGATTTGAAATTATGCTTTTTTACCCATAAATGTTTTGGTGAAAAGGTCAACAAAAACAATAATTCCACCAAGAATCATCATACCATCTGGCAAAATGCGCACCCACATCCAAAACTTTATTGGTTCTAAAGCCTCACGAGTTCGGGTATAATAATAGCCCAAATCGGCAGCAGCTCGTGTTTGCTCAAAACCGATGATAAGGGTAGGGATGGCGTACAGCAATACTCCAATGGTGAGCAGCCAAAAGCCCACTTTACTCAAAGTAGCATTCCAAACCCAACCTTTAGCCAAGGCGTTGGCTCTTGAGGTCATGTACAAAAACGCTAAAGAAATGTACCCAAATGCTCCTAATAAAGCCACATGTCCATGAGGCATAATTAGATACGTGCCGTGGGAATAATAGGAAATGGTGGGAGTGTTGATTACCATTCCAAAAAATCCTGCGCCAATCCAATTGAGCACTGCACTTCCTGTAATCCACATAAATGGGGTGGAAAAATCGTTGGGATTGCCCATCAATTTTTGCTCTCTTTGGTTTTTCCACGCTTCCACAATCATCAACGCAAGAGGAAGGGGTTCCAAAGCGGAGAAAATTCCTCCAATGGCAATCCAATATTCGTCTAAACCTTGCCAAAAATAGTGGTGTCCTACACCTAAAGTTCCAGACATCATGATTAAGAAAAGCTCGAAAAACATGGTGCGTTCGGCAATTTTTCTACTGATCAGTCCCAAGGACACCGACATAAAAGCAATGACCCCGGCAGCAAAGAGCTCAAAAGTTAATTCAACCCAAAGATGGATAACCCACCAGCGGTAGTAATCATCTACGGTGAAGTTAGGCATTACTTTGTGCACGGGCATCATTCCCGCAATGTAGAGGGTTGCAATTCCAAAGGCAGACCAAATGATGGTTCCTACCAAAGGATTGTTGGTGGCCGATTTTCTAATTAAAGATATTATCAGTAAAAACCAGAATACCAACCCAATTACCAAGCCAATATCCCAAACTCGTCCAAGATTGAGCAGCTCACGACCTTCGTTGCCGAGCCAAAACCACGATTCGCGAAGTTGACCAGTAGCCCCCAAATAAAGTCCTGCAATAGATCCCACAGCAACGATCAAAAGGGCAATCCAAAGTACATCCACCAACCATGGAAATTTATGGTCTTTATTGGCAACCCAAGGAGCAATAAGCAAACCGCCCACGAGCCAGCCCACAGCTACCCAAAGAATGGCTAATTGAGTATGGATGCTTCGAATCACATTGAAAGGAAGAAGTCCTTGTCCAAAAATAAAGTCTTTGGTGGGTTCGGCATAAAGGTGGGCTAAGTAGGCTCCCAAGAAAAGTTGTACCACAAAAAGCAGGGCCACAATGGGAACATACTTTAGCAGTTTGGTTTGAGACTTGAACAGACTGGTCACTTTTAAGGCAGGCTCCAGGGTTTCTCCATCTTCCTTTTTGAAAAGAAATTCGTATGAAAGGAAAATCACTACAATGGTTAAAGTCCAAAGAATCAAAAATTCCCATAAGCTAACAATATGGTTTTTTGGACTCAAATCTTGATCGATAAGGGGTTCGGCAGGCCAATTGTTCGACCAGGTTCTTTCTTCACCCACCTTACCTTCGGTACCAGGGCGTAGGCTGCTGGCTACCAACTGTGACCAATCGACAAAGGCTGCAATCTGAAGGGCTTCTTCAGTCCTGATTACGCCTCCTTTAAAAGCGCGCTCTGGATCGCCATTGACCAGCATTGCTACCAATCTTTCGCGGTTGAACTTATACGCTTCGGCAGAGGCAGGCGTGTACACCACCATGGCTTCGGTGAGCTTGGTTTGCCTTTTGATATCCTGCTTTACGCGCTCTTTAATGGCACCTGTTTCTAACGGATTGCAGGCTTTGATGTCCTTGGCAAATAGCTCCTGAGCGTATATTCCATAGAGCTTTTCGGCGCGATGATGCAGAAATTCAGTAGAGAAATCGGGGCCCATATAGGCTCCCATTCCCAACAATGAACCCCAATCCATAAGGTCAAATTGCTGAAAATAACCTTTTCCAGCTACCACATCGTCGTAGGTGTAAAGTAATTCGCCTTGCTCCGATTTCACTTGCTGTGGAATGGGAGGAACCTCCTTCTGAAGGTTGGCGGTGTAATAAATCAAGGCCGAAACCATGAAGATGGATATGAACCAAAAGGAAGCGTACAACCCCTTTTTGCTCATAAACCTGTCGAGAATA
>DZDC01000231.1 GCA_022736595.1 Draconibacterium orientale
ACTTGAGGAAGTGGAAACCTACGTTACTTGGGCAAAAAATCGTTCGGAACGGGAGCGACTCACAGAGGTAAAAAAAATAAGTGGAGTTTTTACGGGAAGCTATGTCATTCACCCTTTTTCAGGAGCTAAGGTTCCCATTTGGATTGCCGATTATGTGCTTACAGGCTATGGAACAGGCGCCATTATGGCCGTACCTGCCCACGACAGCCGCGACTATGCTTTTGCTAAATTTTTCAACCTGCCCATCGTGCAAGTGGTGGAAGGAGGAAGCATCGAAACGGAAAGTTACGACGCCAAAGAAGGCAAAATGATGAATTCTGATTTTATGAATGGCCTCGACGTGAAACAAGCCATCGGAGCTGCCATTAAGAGAATTAATGATTTGAAAATTGGCGATAAACAGATTAATTTCCGCTTACGAGATGCTATTTTTTCTCGCCAAAGGTATTGGGGAGAACCTTTTCCAGTTTATTATAAAGACGGCCTTCCACAGGTATTAACCTTGGATCATTTGCCCCTTGAATTGCCCGAAGTAGATAAATATTTGCCCACTGAAAAAGGCGAGCCACCTTTGGCTCGAGCAGCCCATTGGCATACCGAAGAGGGAAATCCTTATGAATTGGATACCATGCCTGGATTTGCAGGCAGTAGCGGCTATTACCTCCGCTATATGGATCCGAATAACGATACTCAATATTTTGCCCCGGAAGCTGTAAACTATTGGCGCAGTGTCGATTTGTACATCGGAGGTGCTGAGCATGCCACCGGACATTTAATTTATTCTCGCTTTTGGAATAAATTCTTATTCGATTTGGGAATGGTGGTGGAAGAAGAGCCCTTTAAAAAGCTGATTAATCAGGGAATGATTCAAGGAAGGAGTAGTTTTGTATATCGGGTTAAGGGGAGCAATACTTTTGTAAGCTACGGATTACGTGATAAATACGATACTCAAGCCATACATGTCGATATTAATATGGTGGACAATGATGTGTTGGATGTGGAAGCTTTCAAGCAATGGCGTGAGGAATTTTCGACTGCCGAATTTGAGCTCGAAGAAGGGAAATACCTCTGTGGTCACGAGGTAGAAAAAATGTCGAAAAGCTTGTACAATGTGCAAAATCCTGATGATTTGGTAGAGAAATATGGTGCCGATACTTTACGGTTGTACGAAATGTTTCTTGGTCCCATTGAACAGTCAAAACCTTGGGATACCAAAGGAATTGAAGGGGTTTTTCGATTTTTGCGTAAGCTATGGCGATTGTTTCACGATGAGGCTATGAATTTTGCCGTGAGTGATGAAATGGCCAACCCCGCTGAGCTTAAGGTTTTGCATCGAACCATTGCCAAGGTTACCGAAGATATTGAGCGATTTAGCTTCAATACTGGCGTGAGTAGCATGATGATTTGCGTAAACGAACTTTCTGATCTTAAATGTAATAAGCGTGAAGTTTTGGAGCCGTTAACGATTTTGATTGCACCTTATGCTCCTCATTTAGCAGAAGAATTGTGGCATAATTTGGGTCATTCTCAAAGCATCACCACCGAGGCTTATCCGATCTTCGATGCTTCGAAGGTTCAGGAAAATAGTTTTGAATATCCAGTAAGTTTTAATGGGAAGATGAGGTTTAAACTGTTGCTGCCCATTGATATGGGAGCGGCAGAGGTTGAAGCAGAGGTGCGCAAATCGCCCGAATTGGCCAAATGGACTGAGGGCAAAGAATTGAAAAAAGTGATTGTGGTTCCTAAGAGGATTATTAATATAGTGATATAGAATTGTTGGCCCGTCCGACTTCGATACAATTTTTACCATTGCGTTTTACTTCATGGTAAAAACCACTCAGTCTGACGG
>DZDC01000232.1 GCA_022736595.1 Draconibacterium orientale
ACATGCAAAATTCTTTGGATACGAAATATGAAGAAGGAAAGACAGAGGGGAAGATAGAAGGAAAGATAGAAGGAAAGATAGAAGGAAAGATAGAAGGGAAGATAGAAGTTGCAAAAAAAATGATAATGAAAGGGATGGACGTTCCGACAATTATTGATATAACTGGTTTAACGGAAACAGAGATTAACAAATTGAAGGAATAACAAATGGTAACAAGCCATAAAACACAAGTCAGGAGGCGGTGCGAATTGAAAACCTGCAGCCAGCAGGCAGGTGAGAGAATTAAACCAACATATCACCCAATTGACAGATCGGATTTCAAAATCCCGCCAGCTTTTAGCCTCAGCCGTTAGCGGAAACCCTACGAGCGACCGTGCGACTATCAACTGACAGCAAAATATGACGACTTTTAGTAAACTTGACAATGGAAGATAACGAAGGACTAATTTTCATAATTGTAGTTTTCATTGTTGTTTGTATTTGGCTTTACTCCAAACTGACAACAGAGAAAAAGCAGCGGGACAAACTTGCAAGGAAAAATGCAAAACTCATTGCCGACAACGCATTACTTGAGGCAGAGCATTTAAAGTTTCAATTGCAACCTCACACTTTACGCAACATGGTTGCGACACTTCATGTCGCGTCTAAAAATCTTTACAAAGGTTCTGAGGCACTCGCCGAGACTTTGGACTACATTCTTTATCACGGCAACAAGCATCTTGTAAGTGTTGCAGACGAGTTGACTTTTTTAGAAAGCTACAAATCGTTGCAGGGCAATTTTGTTTACCAAACCAACTCCATCAAAATTGACAAGTCAGCGATAAACACAAATTCAAAGTATTATAGTGCGACTTGCCTTCCGCATTTGATAACTGCTTACTTTATTGAGAACGCTTTCAAACACGGTGATGTAAACCATCCCGAGTTTTTAACCATACGGCTTAAACTTTCGGACAAGACTTTTGAAATGTCAGTGGTTAATCGTATCAATCAAAAACCCAACAACCACAAAGGCGGACTTGGTTTGACAAATATGCGGAAGCGGTTAGACATTTTGCTTTCGGGCAAGTATGAAATCAAAAACAGTTGCAACGAGCAAGAGTATCACTCAACTTTAACTATTCACTTTTGACATGAGCAAACTGAAAGTCGCAATTTTAGAGGACAGTCCAATGCTGCTAAAATCACTTGAAGAGGATTTAGTAGAAACTCAGTTAGTTGAAGTAATTGTAAGAGCAACAAACTCAACCGAATTTTTAGAAAAAATAAATGCAACCAAAGCTGACGCTTTGGTTTTGGATATTGATTTGGGTGGCGACAGTATGACGGGTTTGGACATAGCTACTAATTTGAAACTTCCTGTGCTTTTCGTTAGCGGCAAGACCAGAGATTTTTATCAAGGCATTGAGGAACTGAATATCAATTCTACAATTCCTGTTGAGCATATCAGCAAGCCAATCACTTTGGACAAACTAAAAAAGATTTTGCCAAAGTTCATAAATGAAATCAACGCAATCAATCAGGCTAAGTTTATACGACTTGACTTTAGCGACAGCAAGCAAAACAGAATTGGCATTGACACAATCGTTTTCATAGAAACAGAAACAGGCAATAGCGGAGCATCAAACAACAAGCGGATTTACTTCACCGACAGAAAACCCGAAACCTTATTCAATTTTTCACTCACAAAAATGGAGGACAAAGGTTTTGATAAAACTCAATTCATTCAAATTCGCAGTTCTCATCGTGTTAATGCCGACAAGATTTTACGCTACAACAACAACACACACGAAATTGAAGTCGAAGTTTTCAAAGCAATATGTAAAACTGAAATCAAAAAACTTC
>DZDC01000233.1 GCA_022736595.1 Draconibacterium orientale
TTGAAGTCAAAAAAGTTAAAATCTTATATTTTAGATAATTTTGCAACGGTCTCAAACTTATTATGCCAATAAACACAATTGTTGCTTCTTTAAACAAAGGATTTTTATTCGTCTTAAATAAATAAAACCCTAATTTTGGTTTTTTCAAACTAAATCAAAATACACCATGTCAGTAATGCTCAATTTTGCCATTTTTCCCACCGATCAAGGAGATCATGGTGCCAGTGAATATGTTAGTATGGTATTAGAAATGATTTCGAAGAGTGGGGTAAGCTACAAACTCAACCCCATGGGAACCACCATCGAAACAGCGACTATGGATGAAGCCTTGGAAATGGTTAAAAAATCATACGAAGTTCTGGAGCCTCATTCCAATAGAATTTATTGTGCCATCACCATGGACATTCGAAAGGGTCGCTCCGGTGGAATGCAGCAAAAAATTGATAGCATCGAAAAACGCATTGGAAAAGTAAATCACTAAAAAATCGATACCATGCAAATCACTGAAACCCTACGCAAAATGGGACCAGGCTTGTTGTATGCCGGCGCGGCCATTGGGGTAAGCCACTTGGTGCAAAGTACCCGCGCAGGTGCCGACTTTGGATTTCAATTGGTGGCCATTATTTTGGTGGCCAATCTTTTAAAATATCCATTTTTTGAATTTGCTCCACGATATACCGCTGCCACCGGTAACAACCTCATCACAGGCTATTCTTATGTGGGTAAATGGGCAGTTTGGATTTATGTATTGCTCACTTTCTCCACCATGTATGTGGTGCAAGCGGGAGTTACGGTGGTTACGGCAGGACTTTTTGGAAACATATTTGGCTTGAATTGGGATCCTTTTTGGATTAGCTTTCTGCTGCTCTCTCTCACCGCCATCATGCTGGTGTTGGGTCGTTACCAATTGCTCGACAAATTGATGAAGTTAATCATCGTTTTGCTGGCGGTAAGTACCATTTCAGCGGTGGTGGCAGCCTATATTAAACAAGGAATGCAAGTGCCTGAAATGCCCAAAATTTTTGACCTTTCCAACCCAACGCACTTGGCATTTCTCATTGCCTTCTTTGGCTGGATGCCCGCGCCCTTCGACCTCTCAGTATGGCAATCGCTTTGGGCTGAAGCCAAAAATGAAGGTCTAAAATCAAGGGTTTCGTTGAAGGATGCGCTGCTCGACTTCAATATTGGGTATATCACCACTGTGGTTTTAGCAACTGGTTTTTTGAGTTTGGGCGCACTGCTGATGTATGGCGGAAAGGAGGCCTTTAGCGATAGCTCTGCTGGTTTTGCGGCTCAGGTAATTGCGTTATTTACTGGTAGCATAGGACTTTGGGCTTATCCCATCATTGCCACTGCTGCCTTCACCACCATGTTTAGCACCACACTTACTTGTTTCGATGCCTACAGCCGCAGCATGACTCCCGCACTTAAACTGGCCTTGCCCCAATTAAAAATTAACTCTAAAAAATCAGAGCGCAATTGGCAATGGTTTTGGATGTTGATTCTATTTTTCGGAACCTTGGTGATTCTCAAATTTTTTGGCAGCAGCATGAAAGGGATGGTAGATTTTGCCACCACCATGAGTTTTGTTTTGGCTCCCATTTTAGCATTACTCAATTATCTGGTGCTTACTCATCCACACATGCCCATAGAGGCACAACCTAAAAAAGCGTATCGAATTTTTACCTTGATAAGTTGGACAATGATGACCGGATTTAGTATTTTCTATTTGATCTGGAGGTATTTATATTAAACCCTAAGACTGTTATCTAATACCAATTGTATTTACAAAATGGGCCAAACTATTTTGTAAATTTACTAAAGTTTCACACCAC
>DZDC01000099.1 GCA_022736595.1 Draconibacterium orientale
TTCTATATTTGCAATTTGAAAAATTAGAATACCCTATATTATGAAAGCTCTAGTAAGTATTATCATGGGAAGCACTTCCGACTTACCTGTGATGGAAAAAGCAGCTGCATTTTTCGATAGTTTAGAAATTCCCTTTGAAATGAATGCTCTTTCGGCGCATCGCACTCCTGCAGAAGTCGAAAAATTTGCCACTGAAGCCGCATCACGAGGCATTAAAGTAATTATTGCGGGAGCCGGTATGGCAGCCCATTTGCCCGGCGTAATTGCCGCCATGACTCCACTCCCCGTAATTGGAGTTCCCATTAAATCCACCCTCGACGGCATGGACGCCCTCTTGGCCATTGTGCAAATGCCTCCCGGAATCCCAGTGGCAACTGTAGCCATTGATGGAGCACTTAATGCTGCCATTTTAGCTACTCAAATGATGGCTACCGGAGATGCTCAATTATTTGAGAAACTAATAACATATAAGGCCGACCTTAAAGGAAAAGTAGTGAAAGCCAATAAAGAACTCGCACAAATCAAGTATAAGTTTAAAACCAACTAATCCGATGGAAGTAGATATTTTTGTCCCTTGCTTCATCGACCAGCTTTATCCCGATACGGCTTTTAACATGGTGAAAGTGCTCGAAAAGCTCGAAGTGGAAGTACATTACAACCCCAATCAAAGTTGCTGTGGTCAGATGGCTTTCAACAGTGGATACTGGGACGAAGCCCAAAGTTTGGCCGAAAAGTTTATCAAAGATTTCAGCACTGGACGTCAGGTGGTGGGAGCCAGTGCGAGCTGTATTGGAATGGTGAAAACCCACTATCCCAAATTCTTTCATAACAGTTCGCTGCACAACACCTATCGCAACCTTCAAGGCAACATCATAGAAATTACCGATTTTTTGGTTAACCATTTGCACGTCACCAATCTGGGGGCTCGCTTCCCTCATACGGTAACCGTACACGATAGCTGTTCTGCCAAGCGCGAATATGGACTTACCCACGAGGTGCGCACTTTGCTCTCCAATGTGAAGGACTTGAAATTGGTAGAAATGAAAGAGAGTGATACCTGTTGCGGTTTTGGTGGCACTTTTGCCGTTAAACACGAATCCATCAGTACCAGCATGGCCGAACAGAAAGTTAAAAATGCAATGGAAACAGGAGCCGAATACATCGTAAGCACCGAATCAAGCTGCCTTTTGCATATTGAGGCTTATATCAAAAAACACAATCTTCCTATCAAAACCATTCACATCGTAGATATACTGGCTTCAGGCTGGGATTTGTAGATTATTCAATAACAACTCATTTCAATTGCAAGTACTTTATTCCATAGATCAACTGCCTTTTAACCAAGCTACTGTGGCCACCATTGGCACCTTTGACGGGGTACATCAGGGCCATCGCGAAGTCATTCGACAATTGAAAGAGGAAGGCAAACAATTTGGCTTGCAAACCCTGCTCATCACCTTCGACCCTCATCCCAGAATTATACTGAAAAAGGATGCTGACGAACTGCGTCTTTTAAGCAATCCTCAAGAAAAAATTGATATTCTACAAGAATTGGGCATAGATTTTCTATTGATTTTGCCTTTTACCTACGAATTTTCGCAAACTACCGCACGTGATTTTATTCAAAATTATCTTATCGATAAGCTCCATGTCCAGCGAATGGTAATTGGGTACGATCATCATTTTGGGCGAATGGATGGCGGCTTTACCGAAGTGGGTCAACTGCTACTTTCCATTGGAATGGCTGTAACACGAATTGCTGAAAAGGACGTGGCTCAACTCACCGTTAGTTCCACTAAAATTAGAAGTGCCATCGAGAATGGCGACTTAGAAATGGCCAACAAACTACTTGGCTACCCTTACCGAATCTGTGGAACCGTTATTCATGGACAAGAAGTAGGTCGCACTTTAGGCTACCCCACTGCCAATATCCTATTGCATTTTGCCATGAAATTGCTCCCTAAAAACGGAGTCTATGTGGTGGCGGTAAATCACAATCAACTCATTTACCGAGGAATAATGAATATTGGCACCCGGCCTACTTTTGGATTAACCGAAAAAAGCATCGAAGTACATCTTTTTAATTTCGATCAAGATTTGTATGGAGAATACCTTCAATTGCAAGTGTTGCATCGTGTTCGAGACGAAAAAGCTTTTTTGGATACCCACGAATTGAAGCTTCAAATACAAAAAGATGCCGAATATGCTCAAGGATATTTTGACGCTACGGATTGAGTAAAATTTTAAGGAATAATTTTTAAATCTTGAAATGCCAATTGCGTAGCATAGTTCCTTATGCCTGCAAACCGCTCCATATCAAAATCTTGCATAGGCTCCACATTGGTAGCAAAAAATAAAATTCGATTTTCGGGTGTAATAAGATAACCCACATACCAACCTAAATTATTGCCTTGTCTAACCGCCCAACCGGTTTTAGCATACCATTGATTTGCCTGGGAATCTTCAACAAGCATCATTCGCTTCATAATACTAATGGTACTGTCTTTAAGTCCAATCTCATTAAAATACAGTTTTTTCAAAAATTCAATTTGCTGCATTTGTGAAATCTTTGATTCCCCCTCAAGCCAAAAACGATCCAACTGTTCCTCATCGAAAACCATTCCCGGATACTGAATTTTTTCGAGATAATAACGCATTTGCTTTACGCCTACTTTCAGTGCCACATCTTGGTAACAAGGGACGCAGCTGTACTGATAAGCCTGTCTGAAGCTCAAATTCTGCTCCCAAACATCGAGATAACGGTCGTCGCCTTGCCAGATAATTTGGTCGGTATCTGAATGCAACACGCCACTCTCTAAAGCCACAATGGAGTTAGGGATTTTAAAGGTTGAGGCCGGCAAAAACCCTTCATTAGTACGATCAAAGTTATTAGAATACAAAATATTTTGTTCATAATCCCAAATCAAAATAGAGCCTTGGAGGTTCAAACTATCCAATAATTGAGTCCAAGAGGTATTTTCAGATTTTGCCATCTCTAATTGCTGAGCCTTAGCTTGAGTGGCATAAAATAAAATAATTGAAATTAACACAAGGCTGCCAAAGTGCTTCATTGTGCTTAAAAATAAAAGTACAATAAGAAAACTACAGGGAGAATCACTCCCAAGGCAATGAGGATGGTTCCACGCCATTTCAATCCTTTGGGACCTTTGAGAATAAACATTCCACTGATGGCGAGTATAATTAAAGCTACCGCAAAAATATCCGAAAACCATTTCCAAACTGCATTGGGATTATAATGCAACCAATTGAATGTGTGTAAGATAGGTCGTCGTTTTAAAATCTCTGACTGGATACGTCCAGTAGGTTTATGAATTTGTAGCGATCCGTTTTTAACGAATACTTTAACATTTTCGGCATCCTGCTCAAAATAGCTTCGGTAGGGATTATCAATTCCAATTTCGTCGAGAATTTGTTTGAAAACCGCTTCATTCACCTGAGTGATAGCTTGGGTTTGATACGCAGTGGAATCCACATAATAATTGGGGTTCCAATCGTCGAGGTGGTTGATCGCAATTCCAGAGATGGAATAGATTAAAATCATAAATACAAAGAAATACCCTAAATCGCGGTGGGTAGCTCTATTAAATTGTCGTAGTTTTTTGCCCATGGAGTTTTATCTTTAAAAAAACAAGACTGTCAAAAGAAAAATTTCTTTCGGCAGTCTTGTAAATATTTTTAAACAACATTGAATTAATGTCCAGCAGCCTCGTTTTCAACGGCTGATTCCACATGTCCTTCAACGGCAGTAGAATCGGATTTACCAGCATTGTTGTGGGTCAACACTTCGTACGAATTGCATTTAACACTGAAAAAACTGATATAAGCTTTGCCATTGGCCTTAGCTTCAGCAATTTGTCCTTTGAGCGAAGCTATTTGATTTTGTAAAGCTTCCACTTGGAGTTTGTGTTTGTTGTCGCCATCAGGGAATTCCCCTTTATGGTCTTCGGTCTTTTTGGCCTCAGCTTTGGGTTCGTTAGCCTTTTTTTCAGCCAGTTCGGCTTCTTTTTCAGCGATGTAACCATCATCCACTCTAAATTCCTCAACAGTGCCCACCACGCGTACCAATTCTCCCATCACCTCGTCGGCAACAAAATTTCCAGAAGTTTCAGTGGCTTCCACATGAAGTCCATTTTCTGGGTCTATGGTGTAAATCACCATTTTTCCACCACCGTGCTTACACACATGATCCACTTTTCCAATCACAATCACCTCTTTACCAACGAGGCTGTCCATATTCAATAGCAGACTATCAACGGTAAAGGTAACTTCTTTTGGAGTTTCTTCAGTTTTGGGTTGTTGGCTGCATGCGGCAAACACCATTGCCATTAAAGCAAATAAAAAGAGTTTTTTCATTTCAAATTATGTATTAAGTTAAATTTCTGTTTTGAAGCGGCGAAAGTAGTATAATATTTTTGTTTTGCATGACTTCTATCAAAAAGAAAAGTCAAGAAATTCATTAATATTTTGTGCTTTAAAGCCAAATAATGAGGTAATAACAGCTATGGCAATTGCTAAAAATCAAGCCTAAATTGAGATTTTGCCTTAATTAGAAAAAACTTCTTATTTTAGCAGCCGTTTTTTAGAATTTTCAATTCAAAAGTAAAAAACAAACAGGGAAGTCTAAAAATCGACACAAACTATTGAATTATACTTAATTATCCATTATGATTAAAAAAGTACTTGTTGCCAATCGCGGCGAAATAGCGATTCGGGTAATGCGCACTTGTCGTGAAATGGGCATCGCATCGGTAGCGGTTTATTCAGATGCCGATCGTAATTCATTGCACGTACGCATGGCAGATGAAGCCTATTATATAGGTGCATCTCCCTCCGCCGAGAGCTACTTAGTTATGGACAAAATCATTGAAGCTGCCAAAGTTCTTAAAGCAGACGCCATTCATCCCGGCTACGGGTTTTTGAGTGAAAATGCCACCTTTTCAGACCGTTGTAAAAAGGAAGGTATCATTTTCATAGGGCCAAGCTCTGAAGTTATTGGCGTTATGGGCGATAAAATTTCTGCCCGTAAGAAAATGATTGAAGCCGGAGTAAGTGTGGTTCCCGGAACCAAAGGAAAAATTGAAACCGATGAAGATGCTATTAAAATCATCAAAGAAATCGGGTTGCCCGTGATGATCAAAGCTTCTGCCGGAGGCGGTGGAAAAGGAATGCGTTTGGTGCGCGAAGAAAAAGACATCATCTCCAGTATGCGTGGGGCGAAAAGCGAAGCTTTAAGTGGCTTTGGCGACGACACCGTATATATTGAGAAATATGTTGAAAATCCTCATCATATCGAATTTCAAGTGATGGGCGATAGCCACGGCAATGCCATTCACGTTTTCGAAAGAGAATGCTCTGTGCAACGCCGTCACCAAAAGGTAATTGAAGAAACCCCCTCGCCCCTAATGACTCCCGAGCTACGTGCCAAAATGGGCGAACAAGCTGTGATGGCCGCCAAAGCAGTGAATTATGTGGGAGCCGGCACCATTGAATTTTTGGTGGACGACAACCACAATTACTACTTTCTCGAAATGAACACCCGTCTCCAAGTGGAGCATCCTGTTACCGAAGAAGTTACAGGAGTGGATTTGGTTCGTTTGCAAATAGAAGTAGCCGATGGAAAACCATTGCGTTACAAGCAAGAAGATCTTAAACAGTTTGGACATAGCATCGAAGCCCGTGTTTATGCCGAAGATCCCAACAACAACTTTATGCCCAGTCCTGGCTTGGTGCAAAGTATTTTGCTCCCCAATGGCCCTGGAATTCGTATTGATGGATATGTTTACTCTGGTTACACCATTCCCATTTATTACGATCCCATGATTTCCAAACTCATCGTTTGGGCTCCAACCCGTTTGGAGGCCATCGCACGTATGAAACGCGCCTTGTCCTTCTTTAAAGTGAATGGAGTAAGCACCAACTTACTCTTCTTGGAGCGCATCATGGAAGCCGATGATTTTGTTCAAGGAAATTACAATACCAACTTCATCGCCAAAAATGAAGAATTCCTGATCGAACCTAATAAAAAGAACCAAAACACTGAAGATTTGGCTATGGCTGTGGCTTTTTTGCATCACCTTACCAAATTAGGAATAACCCAAACCACAAGTGAGGAAGATCATCAAGGTTTTGTAGAAAGTAAATGGAAAGCCTTCGGTAAACGACGTGGCCTTTATAATATTTAATTGATTAACACTAAAATAAATTAAGACTATGAAATTAGATGTTAAAATAGGCGAACGCATTGCCACGGTGGAACTCATTGAGCGCAGCGGCGAGTACATTACCCTGAGTGTAGATGGCCGACTGATGGAGTTGGATACCCGATTGGTGGAACCCAATATTTACTCTGTAATTCACGATTATCAATCACATGATGTACTTATTCACGATGGACGCAACTTCAAAGAATATTTTATAAGCGCCATGCTCGAAAACTTTGTGGTACAAATTATCGATGCTGAAGCCAAATACCAAGCCTTAAGAGGTAAGGGTTTTGCAGGGGAAGACGAAAATGCTATTTCAGCACCCATGCCAGGTAAAGTGGTAAAAATTATGGTAAAAGTGGGTGATGAACTCAAAGCAGGAGATACCGTAGTCATTGTTTCGGCCATGAAAATGGAAAGCGAATACAAGGTAAAACAAGATCGCAAGGTGGTGGAAATACTTGTTAACGAAGGTGATACCATCGAAGCACATCAACCCATGGTAATTGTGGAATAATAAAAAACTTAAAAAGATTGCATTATGATGACCAATAAAGAAAAATATCAATATTTTGAAAAGAGAAGCAAAGAAGCCGAATTAGGGGGAGGTGTGGATCGCATTCAAAAACAACATGAGGCAGGACGTCTCACCGCAAGAGAACGCATCGACTTATTACTCGATCCAGGTAGTTTTGTTGAATTTGACAAATTTGTGATGCACCGCACCACTGATTTTGGAATGGACAAAACCAAATTCCTAGGCGATGGAGTAGTTTCTGGCTACGGAAAAGTGGATGGCCGACTCATCTATGTTTACGCGCAAGACTTTACCGTTTTTGGTGGTAGCTTAAGCCGCACCAATGCCGATAAAATTATCAAAGTTTCCAAACTTGCCATGAAAAATGGAGCTCCCATCGTAGGTTTAAACGATTCAGGTGGAGCCCGTATTCAAGAAGGAGTTCAAAGTTTGGGTGGTTATGCCGATATCTTTTGGCTTAATACCAAAGCCTCAGGTGTGATACCCCAAATTAGTGCCATCCTCGGTCCTTGTGCTGGAGGCGCCGTTTATAGCCCTGCCCTCACCGATTTTATCTTCATGGTAAAAGAAACCAGTTATATGTTTGTAACCGGACCCGATGTTGTAAAATCAGTGACCAACGAAGAAGTAACCAAAAAAGAACTTGGAGGTGCGGTTACTCACAACACCAAGAGCGGTGTAGCCCACTTTATGAGCGACGACGATACTCAATCCATCATGTCCATTCGTGAGCTCCTCTCATTTTTACCCAGCAACAATGTGGATCCAGCACCTCAGAAAAAATGTGGAGACCCATGGGATCGGATGGATGAAAAACTCATGGATTTAATTCCCGATGATCCTAACAAGCCTTACGACATCAAAGAAATTATCCATTCGATATGCGATGAGCATTACTTTTATGAAGTGCAAGAGCATTATGCCCAAAATATTGTAATCGGTTACGGTCGTTTAGGTGGTAAAACGGTAGGATTTGTTGCCAACCAACCTGCCTATTTTGCCGGCGTACTCGATATCAATAGCAGTGTAAAAGCAGCCCGTTTTGTTCGCTTCTGCGATGCCTTCAATATTCCTTTGGTTACTTTAGTAGATGTACCGGGGTTCCTTCCAGGTACGGTGCAAGAATACGGCGGAATTATTAAACATGGAGCCAAATTGCTCTACGCTTTTAGTGAAGCTACCGTTCCCAAAATCACCCTGATTACCCGCAAAGCCTATGGTGGAGCCTACGATGTGATGAACTCTAAACACATTGGTGCAGACGTAAACTTTGCTTATCCTACCGCCGAAATTGCAGTAATGGGAGCAGATGGAGCGGTAAATATCCTCTATCGCAACCTTCAAGGCGACGATTTAAAACGAACTGTTGACGAATACAAAGACGCTTTTGCAAATCCATACAAAGCAGCGGAAATGGGCTACATCGACGAAGTAATTTTACCCCGAGAAACCCGTAAAAAAATCATCCAAGCTTTGGATATGTGTAAAAATAAAAGCGAACAAAGTCCGCCCAAGAAACACGGAAATATTCCGTTGTAAACTCCAAAAACGCAAATCGAAAAGAGCCAACGAAAGTTGGCTCTTTTAATTTTTGGCTGAATTAAGCATTAGCTTTTGGCTAATGCTTAATTCGGGTTAA
>DZDC01000234.1 GCA_022736595.1 Draconibacterium orientale
CTGAGTACACCACGCTCGCCACGGTTTTCCTCGTAGGAAACAATGGCGTAGATGACGTAGAGCACGGCACCGGAGACTGGTTTGAGGGTGAGGTGATGCACTTTATCCTCATAAGCTGCCAAAATTGGTGCCAAATTAAATTGACAGGCCGCCGAAATAATTCCAAAGATCGCGAACAATAACTATTTAAGGAGATTCAACGACTTGCCACAACCAAAAGCCTGAAATCCAATGTCATGACCCAGTAACTCATTGATTTGACTGGCTCGATAATTCAAGGGCTGAGGCTTTGCAGAGACTCCCTACCCCCTATTTTCCATGAAATAATCGATCGCGAAATTTTGGGTTGCGTGATTTAATCCAGTTACTATCATCTTTCCAAGTCTTATTTTTTAAGAAATTACGAAATGCATCTTTTACGGTATCGCCATCTAGATCAGAAAAAGTCTCAATATCGATTGGATCGATAATTGATTTAATTATTTGAGAGTTATTTCCATTGAGCTTATAATTGCCTGCAATGTAATCAAAAAATGACTCTTCAAATTCATGGCTTGCGACAGGATCATCCCAAATTTCTGGCATGCCAGCGCTGATGAATTGATCCGTCAATTTATCAAGAAATCGGTCATTATTAATTTTTTCTTTTAGCTTTCTCAGAAATACCTCAAATCTATCACGAAGTGCTTTCTCATCAAAATTAAATTCATAAGCCTCAATGTTTGCCTCTGCCAGCTTTTTCCGAACGTCCAGCATGTATTCATCAAAATCGGCTTTCAGTTTGTCATCTCCAAGCTGATCCAATCCATTTTTAATCGCTAGAAATTTCCTCTTTGAAGTTTTGCTCTTATTTTTAATTTTGTCTCGAACTTCAGGAACATAAAAATTTGGAACCCAAAGACCGTAACAGGTTTCAATCGAATATGGCTTAATACTTGCCTTTCCATTGTCTTCTGTGTCTGAATCGTCTGACATCCCAAGCGCGCGCCTTAGGTTATATGGCCCCCACGCACTACCTGGGCTAGTATTTAGCGGCCTTCCATTACTATCTATTAATTTATCCTCTATATGTTCTGGAATTTTTAATTCAGAAAATGTGAAAGAAATGTTGATATTAGATTTAAAAAATATAGTCCCCGTGCGAAAGAAAGAGATCAAATCATTGATGGCAGGCCAGACATGCTTTTTATCATTTATTTCTATTGATTTGCTCTTTATGTTTGATATGTAAGAATTGATGGCACGTTTGCCTGTCTCGGCGCCGATCATCAGTTCCTCATTATTTTTATTTCCGGTGCTGTTATTGAATGCCGCATTTGTGGAATTGGCGGATCCAATAAACCAGATGCTGCTAGATGCACGCTCTATATAGTACAGCTTGGCATGCATTAAGTTGCTCTCAAAGTTTAATCTTATGTCTATGTTTTTAAATTTTTTCTTTGCTAAGTCCTCTTTCAGTTTATTTAATTCTATTTTTTGATCAATTAATCTCTGGCCGCCAAGTCCATTTAAAATCAGCAGCAATCTACAGTTATGTCTGTTCTTTTTTAGAACTTTATCAAAAATATAATTCAGAAAGCTTAGTGAATAGTAGGCGGATATGATGGTTATATTTATAGCGTCCCTGATTTCCACCTCCAAAACGCCGCTGTCAAATTTTCTAACTTTATCGTCCGAGTATTTTGTTGAAAATAACTGCATTGTTAACCCCTTTGGAATATATATCTAAAATATTTAATGTCGTCGGCTATTGATGAAAACTCTCCACCATCCGCACCAGCGCCGCCGTATCCCGCTCACAGTACCTGAGCAACGCCTGCC
>DZDC01000235.1 GCA_022736595.1 Draconibacterium orientale
TTGTAATTTTGTTACTTAAAAGTGGACAGCATATTTCAGGCATTGACAATATTTTAGTTTATATGATTGTTAATTATTTGTTTTATTTTTCAATTTACCTATCTCATTCCAATAGAAAAACGCTTCTATATTTGACTTTTTGAGTTTGTTTAACTTTGTAGGCAATGGTTCATTAATAACGGCATCACGCAAGGGCTCGATATTTTGACGGTCGTAATGAACTGCGGTCGTAACTCCATTTGCAATCAACACAGAAAGATATGCAGCTTTAGAAGCGTTGCTAATGGCACTGTCGATATTGTATTTCTCGCTATGGATAAAACTTTGTATTCTTTTTGTTCCCGTTTGAAGGAGTTTGAAACTGTCGGGCTCTACCTGACCTCTCAAACATATACATAGTGAGGTTTGGAAAATATCATCAAGCACCTGAGCTATGTTTTCAGGATCGAGATTTCGGTATTGCAACTCAACGGTGGCAAACTTTTGGAATGTTTCGGTAACCACCCTTAAATCGTTGGTAACGTCAAACAAAGAGGCAATATCAAAAAGTTGCTTTATGATTTCCATTGAGCAATCTTTGTCTCCTTTGAAATAAGGAATTCCCGTAGTGTTTGGAGCAAAAGCGGTTAGTTTATCTCCTAACATATCAGCTTTGCATGGTACATTTACTATAACCGGTTCGCCTTCCAATTTTAAGAAACGACTTTTGATTGGTAGTTGCTCCACATTCTGATAATAAATATCCTCGAACAGCACATCAAGAAGAATGCATTCCGTTTCAGTGTTGGTAACGTAAGTTACCTGATAAAAGAATTTAGCATGAGTTTTTGGTATATTGTGTGGTGTGACCCGCTCTACTAATTTTACTTCACCGAAGCCGTATTCCTGTGCGAATTTCTGAACAAAATCTTCAATGTTTGTACCTGGAGGACAAATTATATCTATATCAATGGAAAGTCGCTTTGCGCTATCCATGTGAAGCATTAAAGCTGTACCGCCCTTAAAAACAAAAGGACAACCAGATAAAACCAATGATTCGAGCAAAGAAAAAGCTCTTATTGATTTCTCAATAAGTGCTATATCTGAAAATTTATTTTCAGCCGCGACTTGCTTCATCCATTCAATTGTCCGACTATCGGGGTGAATCATAATTTATTGGCGTTTATTAGTTTTTCTACTCCTTCCTTCCGTCCCCGACGGGTGGCATAACGTAAGAGTTTGTTTTTATTTACGTTGTGCCTTTCAAAAATCGTTGTATAAACATAGTTTATTTCCGAACCCTGTACAAATGAAAATTCCACATCACCCACCATATCTACCATCACCTTTTCTATTGTCGGGGTGTTTATGTCATCAACCAACTGTAATGGCGATTCAGATATTAAAGGACGAATAATAATTGCATCGGAGCCGCTAATGTAACGGTCGAAGTCAATCTGATCTGGCATTAAGAAAACTCTTAATGAACTATCGGCATTTAGTAAATTGAAAACAGATTCTGCGACTTCGCGTTCCACATCCACATATATGAATTTTAAGTTTGGTATGTGGTGCATGTATGACATTAGTGCATTGCTGTTCCAAAGACAATAATTTGCAAATGGGAAATGAGTTTTGATTTGAAGGTTTATTTGTTTCATTTCGTCTGAAACAGGGATATAAAACTCTTTTTTCGTATTATCAGACAATGCATAAACACCACGTTCAAGTCGAACTAACTGTTTCGATTTTAGCAATCTATCAAGTTGTTCGGATAGTGAACTACGTAAATCTTTTTGAGATTGACTTTTCAAATCACTGATTAGTTCTTTACGTGT
>DZDC01000236.1 GCA_022736595.1 Draconibacterium orientale
CAGATTGTCATTCCGTTCCGAAAGCTTTCGGAAGCAGTGAGTAATCTATAGAAATAATTGGTTTTCTATTTTTAATCGGTTAGTAGTGATTGAGTAAATTAAAATTCTAAAAAATTAACTCATTAAAATATTGACTAACTGAATTATACACGTATCAATACATCATTATTGTGCAACACAATATTGCATATTTCTCAGAGCAAATACGCCAGAAAGTAGTAAAATATTCCTCGCTGCGCTCTATAAAATGGGAGCAATGACTTCGGTAATTTTGTAGAGTTTATCGTTGCGGCGCACCACTTCAGTGGTTTTGATGCTGAACACATCACCCTTTTTCACTTCGGGAACAGGGGTTAATTCCAAACGCATTTCGTCGATGGTGCCTTCGTACACGCCGGTGGTTTCACCTTGAATGTAGAAGCGGTCGCCAACCTTAAGATCGTGGGCTTCAAGCTTAACCTCGGCTACGCCCAGTTTTCCAAAATAATTGGTGATTTTACCCACATACACCTTTTGCTGTGTGGCTTGCGAGCCATATACCTTGGTCCATTCGCCGGTTTTGCGCCCCAGATAGTAGCCATCCCAAAAACCACGGTTGTAAACCGAAGCCAAGCGGCGGTTCCATTTCTCGATGTTCTCAAGAGTATATTCGCCTGCGAAATAAGCATTTACGGCTTCGCGATAGGTTTGGGTAACAATTTTAACATATTCTGGATTGCGTCCACGGCCTTCAATTTTCAATACCCTGACGCCAGCATAAAGCATTTTGTCAAGAAAATCGATGGTTTTAAGGTCTTCGGGCGACATGATGTACTCTTGATCGATTTCGAATTTAATATCGGTTTCTTTATCTTTAACCTCGTACTTATGACGGCAAGGTTGCAAGCATGCGCCACGGTTGGCGGAGCTATTCATCTGGTCGAGACTCATATAGCATTTGCCCGAAACCGCCATACAAAGTGCGCCGTGGGCAAAAATTTCAATTTCAACCAGTCGGCCTTTAGGCCCTTTAATTTGTTCGCGTTCAATGGTTTCCACTATTTCTTTTACCTGAGTGAGGTTGAGTTCGCGGGCGGTAACCATCACGTCGGCAAAGTGGGCATAAAACTTCACCGCTTCGATGTTGGTGATGTTGCTTTGGGTGGAAATATGAATTTCGATACCCTTGCTAAAAGCGTATTGAATCACCGAAAGATCGGCAGCAATGATGGCCGTAACCCCGTATTCCTTGGCAGCATCCACAATGCGACGCATTTGCTCCAATTCGGCATCGTACATCACCGTATTGAGGGTAATGTAGGTGCGCACTTGATGTTCGTTGCAAATTTCTACAATGTTTTTGAGGTCGTCGAGGGTGAAGTTTTTGGAGGATTTGGACCTCATATTGAGGTTTTCCACGCCAAAATAAACGGAGTTTGCCCCACCTTGAATGGCAGCCATAAGCATTTCGTAGGAGCCCACGGGTGACATGATCTCGATATCTTTTGCAGTTAAGTTCATCTGTTACAATAGGTTATTAAGTTAAGAATCGCAGGCCAAGGCCATGGATTTAAGGCTGCAAAAGTAGTTATTATTTAGGTGCACCGAATGCCCGAAACCATGAATCCATGCAATGGCGTTGGCGTTAAACCCACGAAAGTTAAGAATCATAGTGAGAAGAAGGAAGCCTCGCTGCTCCAAAATTTTTGGAAAACAACTGCATAGTTAATCTTCAAGAATTTTCTTCTTCCAAACATTAAGAATTATGGAATATCTTTTTACTTTGGGGGTGTTTAGTACATGACAATTTTCAATTTAGACC
>DZDC01000237.1 GCA_022736595.1 Draconibacterium orientale
CGGATTCATAGAACGCCCGTGTGACCGAGTCGATATCTGGAGACCATGCACCCACATCGACATAGAATCCATCGTTGATGTGTTTAAGTGCACGCCAAAGCATGACATCTTCAAGGTTTTGGGCATAACTAATGAAACTCATATGGATGCCTGTATTTTGTCAATTCGATATTTTAAATCCATAAATCCTAAGCGTTCCGCAATTTCAGAATCACGTTTTAATTGATCTAAGGACTCATTCTCATATGTGGCATCAACGATTTGTTTGCGGACATAAAATGCATCCGCCCAATAAAGCTGTCCACCACGTACTTCATATTCTAGCCTGTGGCTGTCATAGTTTACGGTGTCATTGGCCATAACTATGTCACTTTCACCTTCTTTTGCATAATGTACAAGATTTGAAAATTTCCATAACACGAAGCCATGCCTCCTTAAAAATAAATCAACCTCGGAAAAAATTGGTTGACCTATGTAAATAGGGTTGAATTCTACTTCAATTTCCAAAAACCTTACACTTTGCAAGATTTTCTCGCTGCCTTTCAGTATATCAAGTTCAGAACCTTGCGTGTCTATTTTAATATAATCTATATACTTTACTCCTGTTTCTTCTGTCCACATATCTAACGTTGAAACCTCGACATCGATTGTCGAGACTTCTTTTGCGCAATCTAAAGCAGGGTAATTTTCAGTAAGTATTTGATCTGGTTTGTACAGAGAGCTGCATGCAGGTTCATTTGTAAGGAATAGTTTACGCTTTCCGGGCCTGTCAGATAAGCCAATCGGTACGAGCTTGATATTTTTATTATTATAAATCTTGTTAAGTCTATTGCACTCTTTGACATCTGGGTCAAATCCATACACGATAATATTATTGGAATTATCAATGAATTTATCGGCAAAACCCCACCTGCAGCCAATATCTACAATAATTAATGGGCGTATTCCTTTACCCGAAAACAAATTTTTTAATGTTTTTAACATATCAACTCCCTATTTTTTGAATTTGAAATTTCATTTCGTTCCACTGGCAGCCAATAAATTCAGTCTTATCAATATTGACAACATTGAAAGTTAGTGCGCGGTCTATCCATTGGTAGTTTTTTTGAATATGATTGTCTTCTTCAACCAATGAAGCATGTATGGAGTAGCTGCCCACACCCAAATTAGCTTCGAATGAAACAGTATATTCAAATACATCTCCCTTCTTTAGATTGGTAATTAATTGTTTTGTGTGATAGGTATTGGTTCCAAACATCATTTGGCCTAGCCTGTCTTTAATGCCACATCCAAGTACCAAACTTCCTACATCTTCATTGACATCAATTATAAATTTAATGGCTACTGCTTCTCCAACTCGGATAAATTCTGCATATTCATCTTTAGAATTGACTAATTTTATACCGGAGATAACAGCTTCACCC
This sequence comes from Draconibacterium orientale, assembly GCA_022736595.1. Classification (GTDB taxonomy): domain Bacteria; phylum Bacteroidota; class Bacteroidia; order Bacteroidales; family UBA1556; genus UBA6267. The sequence continues at coordinate 1,425 of DZDC01000237.1, forward strand.
GTACCTGAAACGGTGATCGCTTTGCCACCTTCTTTTATTTCTTGTCTGATGGTGCTGTTTTCTTTTTCTGCGATTAAGGCATTGTAGTAGTCTGTGACCTCTTCGGGTTCGCCATCTTTGAGAACTCGGCCTTTTTCAAGAAGTATGGCTCTATCGCAAAGTGCGAGGATGCTTCCCTTATCATGCGAGACAAAGAGGAGGCTCGCTCCAGCATCCCTGAACTCTTTTATCCGTGCGAAGCTTTTATGCTGGAAATAGGCATCGCCCACTGACAGCGCTTCGTCAATAATAAGAATTTCTGGGCGGTAGGCTGTTGCAACCGCGAAGGCAACGCGCATTTGCATCCCGCTGGAGTAGGTGCGCACGGGCTGATCGA
>DZDC01000100.1 GCA_022736595.1 Draconibacterium orientale
TTTCGGAATTTAGAACTCCCGTTAATATTAAAATCAAGATGCTGTGTGCATTCATAGTTCTGCTATTTTTGCTGTTTTATTTTTCAATCTTTTAAGTCGAGCATGATCATACGTAAGGATAAATATGAGGATCGTAAATATACCATTTACAGCTTTTTTATTGGGGCTGGGGTGCTGTTTTTGATTCGACTGTTGTATTTGCAATTATGGAGCGACGAATTAAAAATGGCTGCCGACAACAATACTCGGCGCGATGTGACCATTTACCCTCCACGAGGTTTGGTTTATGATCGCAATGGGGAGCTTATGGTTTTTAATGAGGCGGTTTTTGATTTGATGATTGTTCCCAATCAGGCAAAAGAAATTGATATTTCAGAGCTATGCAATTTATTGGAAATTGATAGTCTTGAATATCAAAAACGCTTTGATAAAGCCCGGGTTTACAGTCCGCGCAAAGCCAGTATTTTTGAAAAGCAACTATCGAAAGTTCAAACTGCATTTTTGCAAGAAAAATTGTTCATGTTTCCTGGATTTTATGTTCAGGCTCGTACCTTGCGTAAGTATCCGCATCCCACTGCCGCACATCTATTGGGTTATATCAACGAGGTGAACAACAACGAAATGGAAAAAGATACTTTTTATGCTCCGGGCGATTACATTGGCAAGAGTGGCATCGAGAAATCTTACGAAACTTATCTTCGGGGGCGTAAAGGAATTCAAAAAATGATGGTGGATGTGCACAATCGCGAAAAAGGGGCATTTCATGATGGCATTTATGATGTGCAAGCTGAGAATGGGAAAAATCTTTATACCGGCATCGATTTGAAACTTCAAATCTATGGCGAAGAGCTGATGAAAAATAAGGTGGGAGGTATTGTGGCCATTGAGCCTTCTACTGGCGAAATAATAGCATTGGTAAGTACCCCCAATTACGATCCTAATGTGCTGGTGGGCAGAGAAATGTCGAAAGCATACAATGCCTTGGTGGAGGATCCTATTAAGCCCTTGCTCAACCGAGCTCTCAACAGTGCTTACCCTCCTGGAAGTACCTTTAAGATTGTGCAAGCGCTCATTGCTCAACAAGAGCAAGTGGCGAATGCCAATACCTATTACAGCTGCTCCAACGGATGGAGTTACAGAGGCTTGCATGTGGGTTGTCACCCTCACCCCTCGCCCAGTGATTTGGCTACCAGTGTTGAAATTTCCTGCAATGCCTATTACTGCAATGTGTATCGTTCGCTTCTCGACAATCCCAAATATAAAAACACCGAAGCGGCCTTTAATCATTGGAGAGGCCAGGTGAATGCCATGGGTTTTGGGGTAAAGTACGGCATTGATTTGCCCTATGAAAAAACCGGAAACATTCCAACCTCCAAATATTACGACAAGTATTATGGCCGTGGTCATTGGAATGCCATCACCACCATTTCGCTTTCTATCGGTCAAGGTGAAATTTTGGCCACTCCCTTGCAATTGGCCAATTTAGCATGTATTATGGCCAATAGGGGGTATTATTTTACACCTCATGTGGTTGCTGCCATCGAGCATGCGAGTCAAAAGCAAAAACTATTTATGGAGAAGCATTTTGCAGGCGTCGATGCTCAATATTACCAACTTGTGGTGGATGCCATGGAGAATGTAGTGCAACGAGGAACGGCCCAATTGGCAAAAATTGATAGCATTTCGGTTTGCGGAAAAACGGGAACTGCACAAAATCCGCATGGTGAAAATCACTCGGTTTTTATTGCCTTTGCTCCAAAAGATAACCCTAAGATTGCCATTGCTGTTTTTATCGAAAACTCTGGTTATGGTGGAACATGGGCCGCACCCATAGCCAGCTTAATGATTGAGCAATATCTTAAAGGCTATGTGCCTGAAAAGCGCAAATATTTAGAAACCAGGATGCTGGAAGGAAAATTAATGTAACAACCATGGCAGATAATCAAAAAATATGGCGAAATATCGACTGGATCATGGTGGGGATTTACCTCTTCATGGTGCTTTTTGGATGGCTTAATATTTACGCTGCGGTGTTTAATCAAGAGCATGCCAGTATCTTTGATATGTCGCAACGCTATGGCAAACAGCTTCTTTGGATTGGAATGGCCTTGGTGATTGGAGTAGTTATTTTACTCATCGATCCTAAGTTTTTTAGTCAGTTTTCGTATCCCATTTATGGCCTTCACATGCTTACTTTGGTGGCTGTTTTGCTCTTTGGAAAGGAGGTTGCTGGGTCAAAAAGTTGGTTTGAAGTGGGCAGTTTTGCCATACAGCCTGCGGAGTTTATGAAGTACGCCACTGCTTTGACCTTGGCGCTCTATCTCAGCAATATGAATCTCAAAATTGGCCAACTCCGCGATACCATTCTCAGTGGAATAATTATTCTGTTCCCTGCCGCGCTCATCCTTCTGCAAAACGATACCGGAAGTGCTTTGGTTTACACTTCTTTCATTTTTGTACTTTATCGTAGAGGATTGAGTGGAAATATCTTTATCATTGTCTTCGTTTTTGCACTTTTTGCCGTGTTAAGCCTTCTGTTGCAAACGCTTATGCAAAAGCTGATTTTGCTCTCCGTCATTGGACTTGGTCTGGGCTTTGTTTTTTACCTTATGAAACATAGTGTAAAAAATGGTTTACGCCTTTTCATGGTTTTTTCCATTTTAGCGGTTTACATTTTCTCCGTGGATTTTGCCTTTAGCAAGCTGCAACCTCACCAACAGATTAGGATAAAAGTTTTGCTCAATATCGAACAAGATTTACAGGGTGCAGGTTACAACGTACATCAGTCAAAAATTGCCATAGGCTCTGGAGGGTTTATAGGTAAAGGATTTCTACAAGGTACTCAAACCAAATTTAACTTTGTGCCAGAGCAAAGTACCGACTTTATTTTTTGTACCATTGGCGAAGAATGGGGTTTTGTTGGGAGCCTTCTGGTGGTGGGTTCCTTTGTATTTTTATTGATGCGCATTGTTTCCAAAGCCGAACGACAGCGGTCTCCATTTGCCCAAATTTATGGTTATGGTGTTGCCAGCATTCTCTTTTTTCATTTTGTCATCAATATTGGTATGGTGCTCGGACTCCTTCCTGTGATTGGAATTCCCTTGCCGTTTTTTAGTTATGGCGGTAGCTCTCTTTGGGCTTTCACAGTGCTGCTCTTTATCTTTATTCGTCAAGATGCCGAGCACACCAAACTTCTTTAAAATCAAGACCTAAGCCCATGAATAATTCCAATTCGATTGTATCACTTTTTACACCAAAGACGTTGCTTTTGTGGGTTTTAAGTTTTATGGTGCTGGGCTGTAAAAGTCCCCAGAAACTCCCTGATAATACCCAACCCGATTATGGCTTGACCAACGAATTTTTGGAGGCCAAGAAAGCTTTGTACAGTGGACAAACTGAAAAGGCGGTAAAGCTTTATAGTCAATGTATTCAACATAATTCGGCGCATCATCCTTCCTACTTTGAATTGGCTCGACTTTATGAATTTCAGAATAGCACCAAAGCCATTGCATTGGCTCAAAAAGCGGTGGAATTGGATCCTGAAAACAATTGGTATGCGGAGCTTTTGTTGCGATTGTATCAATCATCAAAGGATTATGAGAAAGCCATTGAGGTCAATAAACAGTTGATTAAGCAATACCCTCAGAATAAGGATTATTATTACAATTTGGCCAATCTTTATATTGAATCCAAGGATTATGAAGGAGCCTTAAAGGCCTATGATCTCTTTTTGCAAAAGTTTGGTTACGAGCAAGGTGTTTTGGAACAGCAAAAGCAAATCTACCTTAAAAAAGGCCAATATAAAAAGGCCGTTGAAGTGCTCGAAGTCCTGAGCCAGCGCAATCCTCAAAACAAAGATTATCTGGGAATGATTGCCGAAATATATTCCAAAACTGGTAATTCAGAGCAAGCCATGGTTTACTATCAAAAGATCTTAACTATCGATCCCAAAGATGGTTATGTGCATTTTGCCATGGCCGATTTTTACTTACAACGCCAACTTATGAAGGCAGCTAAAACCGAAATTCTATTGGGAATGCAAGCGCCAGATTTGGCCGTAAATGCCAAAATGAAAGTGCTGATGCAAACCTACCAATGGAGTTTGGAAGACAGTCTTAAAAAACCATTTTTCGATAGCTTATACCACATTGCCAATGAGTTGCATCCTAACAATGCAGCTATTTTGGCCCTTGGAGCCGATGTGGCTTTGGGCAGGAACGATATCAAAGGTGCTGCTCAACTTTTTGAACAAGTGTTGGCGGTGGATAGCAGCAAATACATTATTTGGGAACAACTCATGGAAATCGACTATCAAAGTCAACAATTTACAAAGCTTAAAGCACACAGTCAAAGGGCATTGGCCCTTTTTCCGCAATATCCTCAAGTATATTATTACCAAGCACTTTCTCTTGAACCTGAGGGCGATTGGAAACGCATCAAGCAACTGATGAAGGTGGGGAATAACTTTGTGTACGAAGCCAAACAGAAAGCAAATTTCTATGCCATGGAAGGCAAAGCCGAAATACAAATGGGCGAAGTGGATGATGGAAAGGCTAATTTTGACCGAGCTCTTAAACTCGATGTTCAAAACAATCAAATAAAATCTCAATATGCCTACAGCTTGGCGACCCACAATCTTGAGCTTTCCAAAGCCTTAAATTTGGCTAAAGAAGCTTATGAATTGGAACCGCAAAATCAGGTGTTTTTGCACCATTATATTTATTGCCTCCATGCTTCGGGAGCTAAGGATGAGGCAAAATTGTGGATTCAACGGGCTACTCAAAAATATCCCAATGATTTGGAATTAAAACTATTACAAACGGAAATATTTAAAAATGAATAAGTCTTTTTTATCTTTTTTTAGTGTTCTTATGATTTTCTTGGGCCTGCTCTCATCGTGCCGCTCCACTGTGCCTGTTGCCCAACCCATGGTTACTGTGGATACTTTGGCCAAAGCCCAACAAGAAGTAAAAGCGGTGTATGACCAGTTCAAAGCCAAAGAATTTAGTGCGCCTTGGCTACTGGGAAAATTTGATGGAGTATATCACGATGGAGACAAGACGCAAGGCTTCAATGGGCAAATTAGAATTCAAAATGACAGCGTTATCTGGGCTAATATCAATGCTTTGATGGGAATTGAAATTTTTAGAATACTCATTCGTCCCGATAGTTTTTTTATGTTGAACAAGCTTGAAAAGACCTATACGGCTGAAAGTTCCAAATACCTTAACGAAAAGTTTGGGATGCAGATCCATTTTGAAATGTTGCAAGCGGTGCTGTTGGGTAATGATTTCCCGTATTACGAAACCGATGTTTTTAAACTTTCAGAGAATGCTGAATCTTATCAACTGAGCACCCTTGGTCGTCGCAAGTTGAAAAAGTATGTAAAAGCCAACGATGACTTGAACAAGGTAATGGTTCAAACTTTGAACATCGATAAATCCACTTTCAGACTCAAAAAGCAGAATGCCAAAATCATAGGACAGGATAAGGCGAAACTCAGGGCAGTGTACGATAAATACATTGAGGTAGGGGGACAGCTTTTTCCTTCATTCATCACCTTGTTTCTAAAAGATGATGATAAAACTTATCTTGAAATTCAATTTTCATCGGTGGAATCGGGGCAAAAGCAAAGCTTTCCTTTTAAGATTCCAGCCAAATATACCAAGGTGAGCATTAATTAAAAGGGGTTCTAAATGCCGCAAGCTTTTGGGATTTATGACTCCCTCAAAAGGGAATGATTTCCGAAAAAGCCCTGCAAAACTTTGGCAAGATTGTTTGAATTAAAAGAGCTTTTGAACCTCTTTTTTCAACATTTCAATGGCTCTTTCGGTTTGGTTTTTCTCGTGACCTAGGCTCATTTCAAAAATCTTTTGTGCCAATTCCAATCCATTACCATCGGGCTTGAGGTCTGAAGCAGCGGTATTGATGAGTTTTATGACCTCTTCTTTGGCAGTACGAAGCATCGCCCAGCTTTCTTTGCTGATATAAAGTTGTTGCGCTAAATTATGCTCGTATTCGTCGCGGATGTTTTTGAGTAAGGCGGCTTGCAATTGAAAAACCATTTGATTGGGTTGCTGTACTCTGAAAATCAAGCTTTGGGGAGTAATGCGTTCCAAAAGCAAAACCATACGTTCATAGGCTTGAAGTCGCATGGGAGTCAGGTATTTCTTATCTTCGGCTTTGAGCTGGTGGCGCAGTTGTTCGAGTTGGGCTTGAAGTTCTTTTTTCTTCAACTCTTCCTGAGAGTTTAGAAAGATTTTAAGTAGAAAATAAGCCGTTGCCAATACCACCAAAGCTGGGATCACGTATTTGGCAATTTCGAGGGTTTCTTGTAGCATAGGGGGTTTAATAATAAGGCAGCGAAGTTACTGCTTTGAATTGGTTTTTTTAACAAAAATTGAAGGGCTGAAAACCACATTGCTTTTGTTGAGCGCTCTATCGATTATTTGCACCGAAAACTTAATGGAATCGGCCGTTGAAAGGGGGTTGTTGTAGAAAAGCTCAATCTGAATTTCACCGCTGATTCCTCGGTTTATATAGTTGCTTTCCACGTATGGAAAACGTGCGTTGAAAGTAGAGGGAAGGGTCACCAAAACAAAGCTATCGGCTTTTTTTTCATAATATTCGATAAGCATATTGTAGTAAAAATCTCCCTCAGGATTATAGGGATAAAGGGTATCTTCGTCCTTCAACCCCAAGTCGCCATCGCCATCGGTGAAGTTGATGGCGAGGAAGGCTTTATTGTCAATGCCAGTGCCATCGTCAATTTTATCGAACGATTTAAACTCAATTTGAGGCTCAAGAGGATATTCTACCTGTTTGCGACAGGACGAAAGCCCCAACGACAACATTAATAGAAGCACCAAGGCTCTAAAAATATTGATGTTAAAGTGTACTAGGCTCATGGTTTGAATTGGTTATCTTTGCAGGGCACAAAGGTAGCTATTTTTAAAAATCCTAATCTTAAAATTTTGAACGTTCAAAAGCGCATATTTAACCTTCAAACTTCTGAGCAATTCAACGCGTTGGCGTTGGAAATATTTCATTTTCAGTACCAACAAAATAGCCTGTATCGCCAATGGGTCGATTGTCTGAATTTAAAGCCTTCGGAGGTAAAAGAAGTGGATCAAATTCCCTTCTTGCCCATTGAATTGTGGAAAAACCATCGGATACAATGCGGGAGCAAACCCGCGGAAGTGGTTTTTAAAAGCAGCGGTACGGGTAATGGGCAGCGATCGACTCATTACGTTACTGAGGCTAGGCTTTATGAGCAAAGTTTCCAAAAAGGATTTGCGCATTTCTACGGCGACATTTCGGACTACCACCTATTGGCTTTGCTGCCTTCTTATTTGGAACAAGGAGAATCGTCCTTGGTGTATATGGCCCAGCAACTGATGCAAAAGGCTCAACGCGGTAGCGGATTCTATTTGAATAATCCCTCGGAATTGGCTCAAAAACTTCAGCAACTTAAGGAACAAGGGGCTAAGGTGATGCTGTTGGGAGTGAGCTATGCCTTGCTCGATTTTGTGGAGCAGTTTCCACTTTCATTTCCATCTTTAACGGTGATTGAAACCGGAGGTATGAAAGGAAGGCGTAAGGAATTGCTACGCGCTGAACTGCATAGCATTTTAAAACAGGGCTTTGATGTGCCTGCCATTCATTCGGAATATGGCATGACAGAGCTACTTTCGCAAGCTTATTCACAAGGTGGAGAACTCTTTCGGTGTCCGCCTTGGATGCAAATTAAAATTCGCGAAACCAACGATCCCTTGGCTTGGGCGCTTCCCGAACGCACCGGAGGTATTAATGTAATCGATTTGGCCAATGTCAACAGTTGCAGCTTTATAGCTACGCAAGACCTGGGCAAACTGCATCCTGATGGAAGTTTCGAGGTTTTAGGCCGCTTCGACCAAGCGGAGATGCGCGGTTGTAATCTTATGGTGGGTTAAACCAAAATTGCCCTTTTGTGAAATACCAATTGTAATTATATTTTAATCCAAACTAAAATATAATTTTACAATGGTCAATGCCGATATTGAACTATTTTGAATGCATCATCGGTATAATTTGGATTAATGCTTTGATTTCAAAGTTTAAATTGTGACAAAAAACTTAGTACATGACAAAAAGTTACAATAGATTTAAGATTCAACTATATTGTTGAT
>DZDC01000101.1 GCA_022736595.1 Draconibacterium orientale
CCAAAAGTAAAGGCGATGCTGTCGTAACTTCCTGCTTCAATATCATCCACAATGGGCCATTCGAGGGTGGAGGGTAGGTTGGTATCGAAGTAATGCTCTTTAGCCCAACCGTTGAGTACTTTTGCTGTACCATTTTTGTAGATGGTAACATTTGAAATAAATAGCTTTACTTCGGTTACTAAGTATTGGTTGCCAGCGGCATTGGTATAAATAGCAGTGTCGAAGATTAAGGGCTGTTCATCTGCCAAAAAGGCCAATGAAATTTTTAGTTTTCCAGTGGTATCTTCTTCCACAATGACGTTTTCGCATGAAGTGAAGCTAAAAATGCTGAATCCAGAAATGAGGAAAAGCAATGGAAATAAAAGTCGTTTGTTCATGATATTTTGTTTTATTATTTTGTTGTAAAGGGATTGCTTAATTTAGGGTCATTGATAAATACAGTATCGGTTAGGGTAAGTAGAAAAGCCTTTAAGTCTGCTTTTTCCTGTGGGTTTAGCAAGGCACCCACCTCCCAAGGGGGTCCCAATTTGTGCATTAAAGGATGTGCATATTGCGAGTAAACCAAACCTTCGCTGTAGAAATTGATAACCTCGTCGAGGGTTTGAAAACGACCGTCGTGCATATAAGGTCCGGTAAGTTCAATATTGCGAAGGGTGGTAACTTTATACGCCCCTATGTCACTGGATTTTCCAGAAACCGAAAACCGATCGTGGGAAGTGTCAAATACAGAATCTTTAGCATTATTATAAAATCCATGGGTAGTCATCAAAGGATTTCCTAATTCGCCATGGCAATGAAAACAATCAGCGCCTTCTTCGGTGGCAAAGAGTACATAACCATTGCCTTCAGAGGTGCTAAAACTTGCTTCATTGCGCAATACTTTGTCAAATTTACTATTGCTTGAAATTTGAGTGCGTATAAACTGAGCAATGGCTTTGGCTATACGATCGATGGTGATTTCTTCGGTGCCAAAAGCGGCTTTAAAAAGTGGAGGATACATGGGTACACTTTTTATTGCAGCCAAAACTTTTTCGTTGGTGGAAGCAAATTCAGCGGGGTCGTAGATTACTGCTTTTACATCATCTTCGATGGAAGGAGTGCCTCCATTCCAGCCATAAACCCCTGGATTCCATGCAAGATTGATATGAGGAAGCATTACATGATGGGTTTCAGCTCCTGTAGTTCCAATACCTTTTCCAGTACCATTTTCAAAAGCATATTGTTGTAGGTGACAAGTGGCGCAGGTCATGGGCATGCCTTCATCCGCTTTGCCTGAAAGACGAGAATCGTAATATAAATACCGTCCAAGTTCCACACCTTCAACCGTCATGGGATTGTCGGCAGGAATATTAAGTTGGGTTGGGAAATTTTTAGGTATAACAATGGTATAAGGAGTCGGTTCAAATTCAATGGTGTCATCGGGGGTATCGTCTTTGCACGAAAGTGTACCCAAAAGTGCGCCAATAGAAATGAATAAAAACCAAGATTTCAATAGTTTTTGAAGGTTCATGGGGTTATAATGTTTAAGTTTAAGTAAAATAAAATCTTTATACAATTATTTTCGAGTTAAGGTTTTGCAAAAGTAAGTATTTGACAAAAATGGTACCAAAAAGGTTTACTCTACTTTGGAGTATATTTATTTGCGATTTGATTAGCCTAAGGGAGTTAAAACGTATTTATATTTATGACCAATGGGTTTTTTAAAATTTAGAACTTCGATCTAAGCATAGTTGTGCAAATTTGATTAAAAACCAGTACCTTTGAACTTGCAATTGAAACCAAAAATTTTTATCAATGAAGCTCTTAATGATTTATTGCTCCCATTTTAGCTATCAGCCTAGCGAAAAAAGCTGGGAAGAAGCCCAAGAAGTGACCGAAGGAGCTCAATGGAATGAGGTGCAACTGGCTATGATTCAGGTGGAAGAGGAAGATGAAGCTGAAGGCAGATCAAAGGCTGTGGAGCGCAATCTGCTCAACTTTACCAAGTGGATTGCCCGAAAAAATAATACCAAAAAAGTGGTTTTACATTCCTTTGCTCATTTGAGTGAGAGTAAAGCTTCACCCCAGTTTACCCAAATTCTTTTTGATCGGGTGGAGCAAAGATTGCGTTTGACAGGACATGAGGTGGCGCAAACTCCATTTGGTTATTTTTTACATTTGCATATCGATGCCCCAGGTTTTTCCTTGGCTCGTGTTTTTAAAAGTTTTGACTAAAATAGTATAAATGCGAGTTTTAATACAGAGAGTAAAAAGATCGGAAGTGCTCATTGATGGCATTGAGAAAAGGAGTATCGGTCTAGGACTTTTGGTTTTAGTAGGTATTGAAGAGGCCGACAATGAGGAAGATATGAAGTGGTTGGCACAGAAGATTCAAGCCTTGCGTATATTTGATGATGAGCATGGGGTTATGAACCTAGACTTGATGCAAGTGTCTGGTTCAGTGATGCTGATTAGCCAGTTTACTCTTCATGCTTCAACTCGTAAAGGCAATAGACCCAGCTACATTCGTGCTGCTCGACCTGAGCATTCCAAACCACTTTACCTTAAAATGGGAGCCTTTATGGAGCAAGAATTGGGTTTAAAGTTGGTGATGGGAAATTTTGGTTCACACATGGAAATTAGCCTTATCAACGACGGGCCAGTAAGTATTTGGATGGATTCTAAAGTCAAAGAATAGGAGGTTTTTGGGTTTTCAAGAATCATTGTCCCTTACAACGCTATAAGGCAAACATTTCATCGGTTCATAGAGATTTAGCAATTTTTTTGTGGATTGGGGAGTGCTAACATTGATGACATTAATATAAAGTCGAATAAAAGCACAGTAATAAAAAATTAGCTTAGCTTTGCGGCATTCCTTGATAACTCATGTCCTTTTTTTAAAAACCAAAATACAATTTATATGACAAAGATTTTGAATAAAGCAAATTTCAGTGCGTTGATTTTTGCAATAGCTATCGTTCTGGCATCCATAGCTTTATCCTATGCCTATATGGAACGCAACAAAGGAGGTAACATTTCGGTTACGGGATTGGGCGAGGCAGATTTCACATCCGATTTGATCGTTTGGGATGGAAATTTTACCAAAGAAAATACAGATTTGAAAGTGGGCTCCACGGATTTGGAGGCAGACCGCAAAATCATTGAAAAGTATTTGTTGGACAAAGGCATTAAAAAAGCCGATATGGTTTTTAGCGCGGTTTCCATTCGCGAAAAAACCAATGAGAAATATACCGCAGAAGGTCGATTCATAGGGTCCGATTTTGAAGGATTTATCCTAACGCAATCGGTGCAGATCAGTTCTCAAGAGGTTGAAAAGGTGGAATTGCTCTCCCGTTCCATTTCCGAATTGCTCAGTCAAGGCATTCGATTTTATAGCATCGACCCACGTTATTATTACACCAAACTTGCCGACCTCAAAATCAAGCTCATCTCTGAAGCCACTGAAGATGCGCGTTTGCGGGCCGAAAAAATCAGCGAAAAATCGGGGGGAGACTTAGGAAAGCTCATCTCTGCTCAAATGGGAATATTTCAAATCACCGGACAGAACAGTGCCGAAGAATATTCTTGGGGAGGAACCTTTAATACCGCCAACAAAGAGAAATCGGCCAACATCACCATGAAGCTGACCTACGAGGTGGAGTAGCCAATGGGAAATAATGTTGTGCCACTTATATTCATTGGAATACGGTAAAACATTCTATCGTAGAACACCCGCTTGACTACCCTTGGAGTTCATGCCTTAGCATTCTATCGGATAAACCTACCCAATTGAAAAATGAAAAGGTCGTACAAGTTTACCATTCGATGAGGCATTTCAAAACCTATCACACTCAAAATCAATCTTTATCTGATATCGAACATTTGATGATCGAGTAAACTCCAAACCTGTTATTAAAAACCTTTGAACTTTCGTTATATATTAATAAACAATAACTTAATGTCCATATTCAATTATTTTTCTTCCAATCCTGATGTCCGGGCAAAATATATTTTCAATCTGATTGCTCCTTATTATGGTAGAGTTGACCACGTTTTGCAGGGTAAATACCAAAAAACTTTTGAAATTTTAAAAGACAAATGCGCAATTGAAGGAGCCTCGGTTTTAGATGTTGGTACTGGCACGGGTGCCTGGGCAGCGATGTATGAAAAGCATGGATTGAGTGACATTCAGGCAGTAGATTTTGCTCCAAAAATGCTGTTTGAAAGTCAAAAAAAGTATCCCAACATCAAATTTTCTATCGGGAATGCCGAAGAATTGTCGGAATTTCCGGATCAAAGCATGGATATTGTTACGGCTTCGTATGTATTGCATGGAGTTACGTCCGAGAAGAGGGCAAAAATGCTTTCCGAAATGAGCAGAGTTGCTCGAAAATATGTAATTATCAACGATTTCATTGGAAAAACACCTGCTTTTGTAAGGTTTTTAGAGTTTATGGAAAAAAGTGATTACAAGCATTTTAAACTCCATTTTGAACAAGAAATGCAACCCTATTTCAATAAATCAGAGCGTATTTTTGTAGAATACGGTACTGGATTGTACATTGGGCATAAATGAGGCCAGTCTAAAAACTATTTTGTAACGGTCTCAACCCTCGCAAAAAAAAATTCAAGGTTTTTTGCCTAAAGGATTAAGAGTTAGCAACCTCTTTAAAAGCGTATCTTTGCCCCATGATAGAAAATCAAAAAGATCAGACCCAAATTCTCCAGAAGCTTAATATCGAAAAGTTAAATCCGATGCAAGAGGAGGCCCAAGAAGCCATAGCCTCAGGTGAGGATGTGGTTTTACTTTCGCCCACAGGAACTGGAAAAACAGTAGCATTTTTATTACCCATCTTTCTTAAGTTGGAAAAGCAAATCACTGAAGTTCAGGCGTTAATTGTGGTTCCTTCGCGCGAATTGGCATTGCAAATAGAGCAAGTGGCTCGACAAATGGGAACGGGATTTAAAGTAAATTCGGTATATGGAGGTCGCGCGGGCTCCGAAGACAAGATGGATTTGAGTCGTCGGCCAGCCATTTTAATTGGTACCCCAGGCCGCATCAACGATCATCTTCAGAAAAATAGCTTTGCGGTTGATTTTTTGAAAACTCTAGTGCTGGACGAGTTCGATAAATCTCTTGAAATAGGTTTTGAACTCGAAATGTCGAGCATAGTAGAAGCTTTGCCCAAGGTTAATCAGCGAATTTTAACCTCCGCCACCAACAGGAATGAAATACCTGCCTTTGTGGGACTTCGCAATCCGAACTATATCAATTATTTGCATCAAAAAATTGATCTGCTTAAAGTAAAGTTGGTGATTTCACCTTCTTCTGATAAGTTGGAGACCTTATACAATACCTTAAGTTTTATTGGCAATCAACCTGGAATTATCTTTTGCAATTTGCGCGAAAGCATTGATACGGTAAGTCAATTTTTAAGCTATAAAAAGTATGGCCATGGTTGCTATCATGGGGGAATGGAACAAAAGGATCGGGAGTTGGAACTCATCAAATTTCGTAATGGAACCCACCAGCTTTTGGTTTCTACCGATTTGGCAGCTAGAGGTTTGGATATTCCAGAGCTTAAATTTATTATACATTTTGAACTACCTCAAAAAGGAAAAGATTTTGTGCATCGTAACGGACGAACGGCTCGAATGAATAAGGATGGTTCTGCGTTTGTGTTGCAGGGGAGCGATGAATATTTGCCCGACTTTATCGAAGATGCATTAACCGAAGAGGTGAAGGAAGTGTATAAACCTCAAGCTTCCCCATGGATCACCCTGTACATAACCGGTGGACGGCGCGACAAAATTTCGAAGGGTGATATCGCTGGACTTTTTTTGAAACAAGGCGCTTTAAACCCCGAAGACCTAGGCATTATAGAAATAAAGCAAGACAGTGCTTTCGTAGCAGTTAAAAAGGCCAAAGCCCAAGAAGCAATAGCAAAAACCAATAATTCAAAATTGAAAACTAAAAAGGTTCGCGTGAGTGTGATTTAGTTTTTAGAGAATATTTTTAGAACTCCCGTTAATTTTATAAATAGAAAATCCATGTCTTTTTCAAGTTTAGAAATAGCGCCCTCGATCGTTAAGATAATAAGTCAACAAGGCTTTGAAGGGCCTTATCCCATTCAGTCGCAGGCCATTCCCATTGTGTTGCAGGGAAAAGATCTTTTAGGAATTGCCAAAACAGGATCGGGTAAAACCGCCAGTTTTGTTTGGCCCATTTTAACCCAGCTTCAGCAATTTGATCGCTCAAAAAGCAGACATATCCAAGTTTTGGTATTGGTGCCCACCCGCGAGTTGGCCGAGCAAGTGAAGGAGGTTTTTCGATTTTATAGCGAAGGATTGCCACTTGCGGTAAAGACCTTAGCTGTTTATGGTGGTGTCTCCATCAACCCACAAATGATGGCATTGCAAGGAGTTCAAGTACTTATTGCAACCCCGGGGCGATTGTTGGAGTTGGAGCAGAAAAACGCTTTGAACCTTTCCGAAACGCGCATTGTGGTAATTGACGAAGCCGACAAGATGTTGAATTTAGGGTTTAAAAACGAGATGGATCGGGTGAACTCCTTTTTGCCCCGCCATCGTCAGAATCTTTTGTTTTCGGCTACATTGAGTAAGGAGATTGAAAATCTAAATGCGGCTTGGCTGCACAAACCTCAGGTGGTGCAAATAGTAACGGAGGAAGCTGAGGCTGATTTAATACAGCAGGAGGTATATTTGGTGAGTGAGGAACGCAAAGGGCCATTATTGCGTTATTTGATTAAGCAAAACCAATGGCAACAAGTGTTGGTATTTACCTCCACACTTTTTAGAGCCGACAGTGTGGCCGATAAACTCAATAAAAACGGCATTGATGCCGAAGCCATACATAGTAAGAAAAGTCAAGGAGCGCGTACTGAAATTCTGCATCGTTTTAAGACAGGGAAACTTCAGGTGTTAGTGGCCACCGAACTATTGTCGAGAGGAATCGACATTGAGTTTTTGCCTGTGGTGGTAAACTATGAGTTGCCCCGCTCACCCAAAGATTTTATACATCGCATTGGCCGTACCGGAAGAGCCGAAAATCCAGGGAAGGCCGTTTCGCTTATCACCCCAGATGAGCAAGCCCATTTTATCGTAATCCAAAAGAAAATGGGGAAATGGGTGGAACGCATCGATAGCAGTACGATTAATTTGCAGGGGTTTTAAAAATAAAGGTAAATTAGGCATAGTTGAGCAAGTAATCTGGGTATGATTGAACTCCTTATCATCAATAGGAAATAGGAGAGATTATTTCAAATAGAGTCTCATTTTACCAAAAACCAATGGATTAAGTTTGATGGAGGGATAAAATGGATTGACTTAATAAAGGGTTCGTTTTACCATGGTTTTATTTTAAGTTCTACTGAATTTTATCATAGAAGAAATTGCAAATTATTCAATTATAATATCTTTGAGGTCATCGAGGTCAATTATTTGAGAATGGTAATTCACATAATTTTCTTTGTTTTTGAACCATTTCAGCACTTCTTCCTTTTTTAGTTTTGAAGGCTTGTCTTTCAAGATTCTATCGTAACTGCTCCATGGGTATTGCCTAAAATCTTCCATAATTTTATGTCGTTGAGGGTTTGTATGTATATAATGAACCAAAGTGGACAGTTGTCTTGTTGATTTTACTTCAAGCCTTTTAAACGGTTTTTGAAATAAACTTCCAGTGCGCCGCTGCTGAACATTGATGGCCTGTGAATAAGCGGTGAAAAATCGTTGAAACGCAAGGCTTACAGGGTTGGACTTGCGCTTTTTAATGGGTTCATCCGTGGGGGAAACCGCTGTTGATTTGGATAAAACTACAAAAGACTTTGTTCGTACCAGCAAATGAAAATGATTGGGCAATAAACAAAAGGCATAAGTTTCTAAAACGGGATCAAGCAATTCGGCATACATGCGTAAGAAATATTCGTAATTGGCCGATGTATAAAACAAATTTTCGCGATTGTTTCCCCGATTCCAAATATGGTAGAATTTGTCGGGCTCAATTGGTATTCGGTAATTAGTAGCTGCCATGGTCTTTGTTTATTGGTTATCAAATTTATTTCTTTTTATAGGTTTCACC
>DZDC01000102.1 GCA_022736595.1 Draconibacterium orientale
TTTTCGTCCATCCGAAGAAAAAATTACGCTCTTGCGCACTATGGTTTCCAAGAAAACAGCGCTTCCTTCGATTTTAAGGGAGCGGCTAAAACTTAGCCCCCACCACCAGATTGAGCTTTTGTTTTTCTACTTTTCCATCGAGGTTAAAGCATTCAATATAAACGATGTAGATTCCTATGGGCGCTTTTTGTCCATCCTCATTTACCCCATCCCATACCAAATAACCTTCTGTGGGCAACATCAGCTGATTGGCCAATTGTTTTACTGGGCGGCCTTGTGCATCATAAATGTTAATATTAGCCACAAACCCTTCTGATTCCATTTTGTAGCTCAGGCGAACCAAATCCTGATAACCGTCATTATCGGGGCTAAAAATTTCAGGCTCGAGGCTCCATTGCGAATTAGATGTAATGCTTCCCACCGACTGGCTGTTGAGGTAAGTTGGAGTGCCTCCCAGACCTGAAAAATTTCTACCTGGAACTGCGGCAGAATGCCAGTTGCTTTTTTCTAAAGCCGACTTACTCAAATCGATGCGCTCCAAGCTCACCCCCTCAGTATTGCTCAAGAGAGCAAAGTGCATATCTTCACTATATTCCATCCCATCCAAAGCCTGTAAATTACTACTCAAAACATAGATGTTTCCTTCGGTATTGCTCATGGTGGGCAGGCTTTTCATTCGGATCACTTGACTCGGATTTTCGATATAGTATTGACTTGCTAATGCCTCAGGAGTAGTGGTAAACACATAATAAGTCTTGGGTAAAAACTGCAATCCATCTGCATTTAACACCACCTTGTTTTCAAACACGCCATCAGAGCTTAAGTTGCCCAATTGCACTTGACTCAAGTCTATGATTTTGCTGCTTACATTATACAATTCAACGTAATCGGTGTTGGGATCCAAAGGATCGAAAAGAATTTCGCTCACCAGAATATCCGCTGAATCGGGAGCTTGAGGCAATCCAAAAGAAGCAAAAATTGCGCTGCCTACACTTTGTCCTGCACAATTGGCCATTGCGCCAGCTACCGTCAATTGATACACTTTTCCAGCTTGCAACACTTGTGCTAGCTGCATCGAAATGGCCTTACGTCCAGGCTCCAACAGATCAACATATATGGGCTGCCCCATTCCTTGATCCAAGGAATAGTTTTGAAGATTTTCTGATGCCGTTTTATCCAACTCCTGATTAAAAAACACTTGAATTAGAAGTGGCGATAATACTTGAATATGATGTATTTGAAGCTTATTGGTCGAAGATAAAAGTTGTGCAATGCTATTAATAGCTCCAGGGCTACCTCCTCTAACGTCAGTAGAAGCAGACCAATTATTTGCCGATAAACAAAACTTGGAAGCGTCCCTTAGCTCCAATGACCAACCCCCATCTGCTTTCACAGCATTGCCATATAAACTCAAATCGTATTCAACATAATGCATAAGCTGTTGCTGTGGATCCAATAAAAGTAATGGAGCACCAGAATTGAGTAAGCTAAAACTACTTAAAGGCAATACCGATCCGTAAGGCTGTAAAGTTGCTTCGTTGCTGGAATTGCACAACAAAAGATAGCCTCCAGCAGGCAAAATATAATCAGGTAAAATCTTGATGCTTTCGCCAATGGTAAGTGTAAAATCTTGTAAATTGATATCTATTGGAGCTCTATTAAAAAGCTCAATATATTCAGCGTCGGGCAAGCCAACTAATGGAGTGGGGTCGGCCATAATTTCGTTAATCACCACGTCGCCATATTGCAACTCATAATACATCAGTGTTATGGACGTGTCTCCCATGGTGTTGGACAACAAGTCAGTAACCTTAGACAAGAGTAAATGATAAGGCTGTGCTTGCACAAATGTTCCCGAAAAATAAAGGGTCAGAGCACTGCTATCTTGACTAGCAAACCTCACCGAATCGGGATTTCCCAAGCCCCCATCAGCAAAATAATTGAGAGGATTTAATGTTTGTGATGCTGCAAGAGCTTCGTCAAATTGCAAAAAAACTTGGTGCGAATTTAAGGCCTGGTGCGAAACCAATTTAGGAGCTAAGGTATCTTTTTCTGAGGTTTTTACATTAAAATTGTCGAAGTAAAATCGAGTAGAATTGCTGATGGTGTATTTACAAAAAACGCCAAAATAATTGCTTTGAGTATAAACCGTATCATTAGCTGAACCTTCGAGTACGTAGCCCGCACCACTGTTGGTAAACAATTGCCAATTTCCCAAACTATCACAACTTGCCTTCACTTCAAACTGATTGGAAGTATTGGCGGTGCTGGCATGAACTCCTGAGATGAGCAGCTGACGACTGCTTCCATCTTGCCTATAAAGACAAACATTATCGGAAGTATTTCCTATTTCGATATGGTATCCCTGAACCAAAAATCCCAAGTCGGATTGGTTGCTAGCCAAATACACCCGTGCCAAATTATTGGAACTGGTGTTGAAGGTAAGCTTCACCCAAAAGGACCATTCGGTGGCTCGTATTTTGGAGCTTTGAACCACCAAAATGCTGGTATCGGATTGGCTGGTATTGAGTTGAAGTTGGCCAGAACTATTAATCATAAAATGGCTCTGATCTCCTGTCCATTGAGGATTGAGCAAAAAATCACCATCCGAAAAATCATCGTGCCATTGCGCCATTACAGAAGCAGAAAACAATGTCAATAACAGGCTCAAAGTAAAAAATCTTTGCATCATAAGCAGGCTTATTAAAATGAAGAAATAAAGGATAAAAGTAATATTTTTGCTCTTATAAATTAAAGCCCTCACAAATTATCAAAAGCTTGATAATAAGTTAATATTCATTATATATAGAAATCGATGAAAGTAGTGATAGCAGGAGCTACCGGAATGGTAGGCCGAAAAATGATTGAAGTATTAGAAGAACTAAATTTGATTCCAGAAGAACTAATTTTGGCAGCTTCCGCCAATTCTGTGGGAATGGATTTACCTTTTCAAAGTCAGATGATTAAGGTGGTTTCGATGAGCGAGGCTCTGAAGCAAATGCCCGATGTGGCTTTGTTCAGCGCAGGAGGAACGGTAAGTCGGGAATGGGCTCCAAAATTTGCCGAAGCTGGTTGTTTTGTAATCGATAATAGCTCAGCTTGGCGCATGGACGAGAAAGTTCCTTTGGTGGTTCCCGAAATCAACGGCAATCGCATCAACGCCAACACCAAGATTATTGCCAATCCTAATTGTTCAACCATCCAATTGGTGGTAGCAATAAAGCCATTGCAACACATCTATGGGCTAAAGCGGTTGGTAATTAGCACCTATCAATCAGTTACTGGATCAGGTATCAAAGGCCTAATGCAGCTTGAAAGAGAACGCAGAGGAGAAACGGTGATGATGCGAGCCTATCCGCACAGTATCGATAAGAACATTATTCCCCATGGAGGCGATTTTCTTCCCAATGATTATACTTCAGAAGAAATGAAGCTCGTACACGAAAGCCGAAAAATATTGGAACAACCTGATTTGGCGGTTACTGCTACCGTGGTGCGAGTACCGGTTACCGGTGGTCATAGCGAGGCAGTGAATATCGAATTTCAACGAGAATACGACCTCGATGAAGCCAAAAAACTGATTGGAATGATGCCAGGAGTGGTGGTTTTAGATTTTCCACAAGGCAATTTGTACCCCATGCCCAAATTAGTCGAAAACAAGAATCAGGTTTTTGTTGGCCGAATTCGTAGAGATGAGAGTATTCCCAATGGTCTAAATCTTTGGGTTGTAGCCGACAATTTAAGAAAAGGAGCCGCCACAAATGCCGTGCAAATATTACAACGATTGATATCAACTGGATTAGTAAAATAGACTTTTATAAAATCTATCACTAGTGTCCGATTAAAATGTGGAGATTCCTTGCTGCGCTCGGAATGACAATATTCTGGGATCAAAAAGAGGGAGGAATCTATAGAAAAAATGCTTTTTGTATTAAGTCGGACAATAATGAAAACCTGTTTAAAATCAGTCTTTTCATATTTGATTTAAATATTTGTTTTACTGATAGTTAACTGTTATTGCAGAAAATATTTTCAAAAATAGGTTTTTTACCTAGAAACTTTTAGGTGTTAAATGGTGTCAAAGCGTTAATTTTGATTTTATTTTTGAGACTTCGAATTCTAATTCCAGATTTTAGTTTTTAAAACCATTAACTTGAGTGATTCAACTTCCATAAGTATCAGGCAACCTTTTTTGCAAAGTCTTATCTCGGCAGAACCCGAGCATCTTAGCATTGAAGAGCAAATTATTGAAGGATGTATTGCGGGGAATCGCAAAGCTCAGAAGCTGCTGTTTGATAAGTACGCCCCATCCATGTTAGGACTGTGCATGAGGTATTGCCGATCGACCGAAGAAGCTGAAGATGTGATGCAGGAAGCTTTTGTAAAGGTATTTACCCATATCGAAAGTTTCCGTAAACAAGGTTCTTTTGAAGGATGGATAAAGAGGATTATGGTGAATCATGCTTTGAATCAATATCACAAAAATCGCAAGGAATATCATCAAAACATTGAGGATATCAACGAAAATAGGATATTGGATCAACAGGAGCTCCCTACCAAAGTTCCTTATACTCAAATGGAAATGCTGCAAGCCATAAGGGAACTTCCCGAAGGATATGGCATCGTTTTCAATTTGTATGTATTTGAAAACTACAAACATCGCGAGATAGCAGAAATGCTGGATATTTCGGCGAATACCTCTAAATCTCAACTTTCGAAGGCACGAGTATTTTTACAACGTAATCTAGTCAAAATTGCCAATAGCAGGCGCTAAGCTAAACATGAATCAATCCAATCCACTCGATACTTTATTTAACGAAGGGTTAAGTGATTTTAAATCTACTCCTTCAGATGGACTTTGGACACGATTGTCGCAGGAAATGGACAGTCTTGCCGAGGGGGCCCATGTTGTGGATCAGACTTTTGAAAAGGGATTGAACAATCTTAAAGGCCAGCCTAATGCTCAAAGTTGGAATGTCATTGAACATCAATTAGATGCCCTCTTGCTGGCAAAACAACAGCAATTCAATCGCATGGTTTGGGCAGGTTTGGCGGCAAGCATTGTGCTTCTAATCTCTTTCATCGGTTTGAATCAACCTTGGAATTATGAACTCAAGGAGCAAAAAACCGCATCCCATCTCGAATCTCCTCAAAAATCTATAACTGTTCCTTTCATTAAATCAGAAACTCCTGTCTTAAAGGTTGATAGGAATGAACCAACGCAAAATCAAGGAGTTGAGACTGTCTCAAATTCGCTTCCAATACTCAATAATGAAGAACCTTCGGAACAATCTGAAATTGTAGTTGCCTCCAATATAAACAACCTTAATTTCGCCAAAGAAGCTATAGTTCCATGCGCCGAAGCAATTCCAACTATAATGGCGGAACTCGCAGCAAAACCCTCATATGAAGAAGAGCCACAACATTTAATCTTACCACAAGATATTTTAAATGCCCAACTAGAAACTGAAACCGCTGCCCTTGCTGTGCCACAGCAACAACCTCTGAGCGCTGAAAGATATCGTAGATCGCAAAAACAGCATTTCGAATTTGAAATGTTTGCCGGCCCAGCCATTGGAATTGCTCAAAATCAATCTTGGGTCACCTTTTATGAAAACAACAGAGCCCTCGTTCAAGAGATGAATCAAAAGTTACATTTGGAATGGGGAGCCAATTTCAAGTATGTGTTTGGGAATACATTTGTACAAAGCGGAGTGAGCACTGGTAATTTCAGTTTAACCGATCGATGCATTTCGGTGGACGAAAAACACGATTTCAGTAATGGATATTATACTTATAGCATCAATACCTATTACACCTACGATACCATTGGATGGGTTGATGATCCACTACAGCCTGGTATGTTAGTTCCTCTTCTCCAATCCAATCTCAATGTGGATACTTTGAGTAGTCAGTGGACCAGTATCGATAGTTTATATTACCTTACTCAAGAGCAAAAATTTCAAAATTCAAGCCGCTATATCGAAATTCCATTGATGGTTGGTTATCAGATCACAAAAGGACGATGGGGCTTAGGAATGGCCGCAGGGGCATCCTATGGCTTTGTGGTAAAATCACATTCACAACTTGAAAATCCCAGTCAAACGTACAATACCGACACCTATCAATCGCACCAATTCAATGCATTGGTTAGCCTCCAATTGCAGTATGCTATAACTTCACAATTTTCATTAATTTTGCAGCCAACTTATAAATTCAATATTAAGAGTTTAACTGAAAACAGCTTGCAAAGCAATATACTCAGCTTTCGGGCAGGATTCAACTACAAAATATGAGTCAACTGTACATGAAACTATCTAAACTACTGCTTCTTATTATTCTTATTCTTGCCACCTTTCCACTCAGTTTAAAAGCTCAATTGGTGCTACAAGGGCAAGTACGCGACAGCCTTTCGCTTGTTGGCATTCCAGGTCATGCTGTTTTTATAAAATCTGATACTACCCTATCTCCTGTTTATACTAAAACGGTTTATACCAACTCACAAGGATTTTTTAATGACGTCATTTCCCCATCTTCAACACTCCCTCAAAAGTTTTATGTAAGCACTTTTGATTGTAATATGGTGCTTCGTACCGACTCCATTTTAGTGAGTATTCCCAATCCCGTTACTTTTAGCATTTGCAGCCAAGGCATGAGCATTTGCTTTTCCGATTTTATTGCTTACCCCGATAGTGGCAATTACAATCAAATTCATTTTTTTAATCTTTCAAACCTCAACTCCACTAATTTTCTTTGGAACTTTGGTGATGGAAGCAGCTCCACAGCCCAACATCCCAGTCATATTTATAATTATGGATCGTATTTGGTTTGCTTAACCTCCTATGATACATTGACCAATTGCAGCCATACTTTTTGCGATACCGTGCAAGTTAGCCCGCAAATGAATTGCGACGCAAGTTTTGTTTCTGAACTTATAGGCAATAAGAAATATCGGTTTACCGGCGATATCAATTCTGCCTACCCTACCCTTTATTATTGGGATTTTGGCGATACTCAAACGGCCAATGGCAAGGTTATACAACACCAATATTTGCAACCAGGTAATTATATGGTTACCCTAACGAGCATTTCCTATCATCCACAAACCATGGATACGTGTATCAGCTTTGCATATGATACCCTCAATGTTAGTGGGTCACCCACGGCTGGTGTTTGGGGGCAAATTTTTGCAGATACCCAACATTTGGATTTTGGCAAAGCCTATCTCTACTCCATCCACCCTCAAAATCAAACTTGGCTTCTAATTGATAGTTGCCACACCCACCACATCGATAGTCTTAATTTATCATATTATAGTTTTCAAGGATTGGAATATGGTCAATACTCGATAAAAGTGAGACCCACCACTCAGTCACAGTTTTATACTTTACTGGCCCCCGCTTATGTGGGCAACACCATTTATTGGAATCAAGCTCAGCTCTTAAATTTGAATCAAGTAAGTACTTCAGCCCCAATAAATCTCACCCATCTTTTTGTAAATCAAGGATATGGTAGCATTCAAGGAACCTTATATGAAGACAGTAAAGCAAAAGACTTTAATCCAGTAGCCAAAGTTCCTATCTATTTGCTGGATCAAAATTTTGTGGTCGTCCGCTTTGTTTATACCAATGCTCAAGGCTTATTCTCATTTCAGAATTTGAGTTACCAAAAGTATTATGTGTATGCCGACATACCTAATTATACGGTGACTATGGCCAACACCATTTTAGATCCAAATCAGCCCAATCAAAGTGAAATTAACTTATATGTGCAAAATGGAGCTATCACTCCCTTAAGTAGGTCGGAAGTCGCTCAATGGAATCTTTATCCAAACCCCGCTCATGACTACCTGATTTTGGAAGGCGACCAAGCTATCGAAGGTGTGCTCGAAATATATGATGCCCAAGGACGAATGGTGAGATCAACGCTTTTGCCTGCTTCATCCCAACATAAAATAAATCTTCACCTCCAAGCCGGAGTATATCTTGTCTATTTTAGAGCCAAAGGAGATTTCCATTTTATACCTCAAAAGCTGGTGATAAAATAGG
>DZDC01000238.1 GCA_022736595.1 Draconibacterium orientale
CGCCGGGGTAGGGGTTGCCTTCGATGGGGTGTTCAATCATGCAACGGCCTGCATGAGTCGGCTTGAGAAAAAGCTGATCGTCGCAAACCAGCGCGACCGGCTTGTCGGCAAAATACAGGCAGTATTCACCAAACATCTTGCGCGCCCTGACCTGCCCCAAGCCCGAAAGCTGGTCGAGGAGGTAATCCATGGTGGTTTGGGAGGTTGCCACGGGGTGAATGTCTGTTTTCGGGTTGATTGGGTAGGGCGTATTTAATGGGAAATCAATCGAGTCTGACCCATTGATTCATGACCCCATTGATTCATGGAATTAATCGTGGTCAGTACCTGTTTCCCTATTTTCTATGAGTGCACCAAGTTTGTTTTTTAAAAAATTCATATCAATTGGATATATTTCAATTAGCTCAATATTATTTATTGATGCAAGCATAATTTTTTCACTCATCTTTTTATCATAGTCTATATCACCAACTAATCCAAAATACTCTATAAAAATTTCCCCAACCTTCCAGTCTGCTCGTCTTTTCCCATGTTGATTTAATGTCTCGTGTTTTGGGTAAAGTGGTTCTCGTGAATGTTGGATATTATTGGCATATAACCAGTTGTCTATGATTTGCTCATCAATCGAATGGCATTGGTGCCCATCGTCAGATAGGCACCAAATTCCTCTTGGACTTAATTTTACTCCATTAGGAATGGCCTTGGTGTCAATCATGCCTTTGAACCAAGAACCAAATTTTCCTTTGACGTGATCAATTCCTCCCATTTCTCCATATAGCTTTGTGAGGGATATCCACTTATCATGGGTTAGTCGTGATGAGAATGAGTACTCAAGAGGATGTGTATTTGTCTTAGGAATAAAGCCACATTCTTCGACAAATCGCGGGATGATTTTGTTTAACGCGGCTTTTGTTGGTTTTTCAATTATATTGCATTGAAAACAGCAGTTTTTGTTCCCATTGCTTGAGAAATATACCCAATCAGGGGTATCTAATAGATTGTACTCGGCATCACAGATGATGCAATTTCTTTTTGTTGAGTGTAGGTTATACCATTCTTCTACTAATCCTGATCTGTATTTGTCATTTTGTGTGATTTTGTACAACAGACTATCGTAAGACAGGTCGGTTATCAGGTAAAAAATATCATGTTTGTTTTTTGAAAAATGTGAATACTCTTCGCTGTCATTTATTAAGCGTTCAATTTCTTGGAAATTCTCGTTTAATATGGTGTCTTTTATAATGCTACTTTTTATACTTGTTTTATAAAATCGCTCAAAAAATATTCCATGTTCTTTAAGTAGGTCGTCATTGATTTCGTGTTTATGTAAAATTCCATTCAATTTATTATTTATGATTTCAACTAATTTATTCTGTTCAAAGTATTTAATCCATTTGAGTCTATTTTCTGAGTCGATCAATGAAAGACCGTTCTTGATTGGGTATTTGGCAAAGTATCCCCTGCAAATGCTTTTGGGGTATTTGTAGTAATTAATGTCAAAATGAATTAAAGGTTTAAGCATTTCACAGGTGGGGGTTGTTATTTTGATGTGTAGCTTGTGGCTTAGATTTGATGTTGCCGATGGAATGTCTATCTCAAGAATAATGCTAGGGGTTGGTGTTATTAATGCTAATTCCTTGAGTTATCTCGCGCTCACCTTTGGTATCATACTGCTGTATTTGTACTTGGCTATTTATGAGCACCCCAATTTGACTATGATTAATCGGTACCTGCTTGCAATTTATTGTG
>DZDC01000239.1 GCA_022736595.1 Draconibacterium orientale
AATTCGGGTTAAAAAAATTAATAATAACAGATGAAATTGAACTATTTTGAATGCATCATCGGTATTAGATATAAACAAGAAAAGCAGCCCTAAGGCTGCTTTTCGATTTTTGTTGATCGAAACTTAGATTTTAGCTAAGGCTTGTTCTAAATCGGCAATAATATCTTCAACATCTTCAATCCCAACAGCTAAACGAACCAAACCGTCGGTGATATGCGCCTCAATTCGCTGGGCTGCTGGCACCTTTGAATGAGTCATGGATGCAGGGTGTTGAATCAATGTTTCAACCCCACCTAAAGAAACAGCCAGAAGAGCTAGGTTAACATTGTTCATGAGGATTTTACCGGCGGTTAATCCACCTTTTACCTCAAAACTAATGGTGGAACCGGGACCTGACATTTGGCGTTTTCCTAATTCATATTGAGGATGTGATTTCAATCCAGGATATTTTACCCATTCAATTTTAGGGTGTTTTTCGAGGTATTCAGCTACTTTCATAGCGTTTTCTTGAGCACGATCAATACGTAAACTCAATGTTTTTAATCCTCTGATTACCATATAGGCTTGATGTGGATCCATATTGCTACCTATATTAACCATGGCACCACGGATTTCTTTATAATATTCTTGGGTACGAGTAACTACGATGCCGGCTACAATATCAGCATGTCCATTAATGAATTTAGTCATGGAATGAAGCACGATATCTACACCCATATCTAATGGTTTTTGTAAATAAGGAGAGCTAAAAGTATTGTCGATGCAAACTGGAATTCCATGAGCATGAGCCACTTCCACTACTGCTTTGATATCTGTAATGCCCATAGTAGGATTGGCTGGGGTTTCGATATAAATTAATTTGGTATTGGGTTGAATGGCATTTTTTACATTTTCAACATCAGTAGCGTCCACATATGTTGATTCTGTTCCAAATTTTTTGAACATGGTTTCCATTACCACACGTGAAGGGCCATAGACAGCATTATGACTAACTATATGACTGCCAGCTCCTAATAGACCAAAATAAACGGCAGTCACAGCACCCATTCCCGAACCGCAAGCAATACCTTTATAGCCATTTTCGAGTTCTGCCACAGCGGTTTCTAACGCATTAATAGTAGGATTGCCAATTCGAGTATAAATATATCCATCATCTTCTCCTGCAAAACAGGCGGCACCATGCTCGGCACTTTTAAAACCAAATGTACTGGTTTGGTAAATGGGAACAGTGGCACTTCCAAAATGATCGTGAAATTGTCCGGCATGAATGAGTTTGGAATTGAATCCTAAATTTTTTGTATCCATTGGTATTTAATTTTTGAAATCTCCATTTTCTATGTCACGGAGATAAAGGTTGATTTAACAATTGAAAGGGCAAAATTAGCCTTTTTTAGCCCACATTAAAGAATTCTAATCTAAAGATAAAGGCTATTTAGTCGGTTTTTTGTTTGATTTTTATTGGTTTTCTTGGTTAATTCTTTTTTTGAGGTACTATTAAAAAATATTTGTGGTACATTTTTTAACCACAGAGTTACAGAGAGAACAAAGAAATAAATCTCTGCTTTCTCTGTGTCTTTCGTGCCTTGGTGGTGCTTTTTTTTAGAAATCTTCGAAATAGACCTCTGCGTTCTCTGCGTTATTTCGACAGTCTTACTTCGGCTAATCGTTCGACCCTTCAGTAAACTTAGGGCAGGCTCAGCTCACGCCGAAGTCTCAGCACATCGCAATACATCGCTCTGCGGTGAAA
>DZDC01000240.1 GCA_022736595.1 Draconibacterium orientale
AGGAAGACATGCGCCCGGCCCATGAAATGAATGGCCTGACACTTGATCTTATAGTTTCAGTTCATCCAGATGAAAAATTTCCTTTAAATAATACTGAATCCCTTAATGATGCTGAGTTTTCAATGTATGCGGGAATTTGTCATAAACTCAATCATCTTATTAGCTCCCAACTACCATTTCCTAGTGCAACTTTTCTTCATCATAACTTCATAAGGTGTCTTCCAGTCAAGACATTTCATCGGGCGGTTATTAATCTCAAACTCAACCTTCCGGATCGTTTTGTTGCTGATGTTTTTTAGATCTGTTTTCTTCGGGAAGTACTGTCTCAGGATTCCAATCCGGTTTTCATTCGTTCCTCTCTGGCTTGAAGTATAAGCATCACAGAAAAAAATCTTAACTTTTAGCTTCGATGAGCAACGCTTGTGATCTGCAAACTCTAGACCCCGGTCGTTCGTAATCGAAGCAACTGGCAGTCCCTTGAGCGCCTTAATTGTTGCCGCCGTCACTTTAGGTGCAAGTCTTCGATTCAGTTTGATGAATTTATTAAACCGAGTTTTTCGATCTACCAGTGCCAGTACTGCACTCTTGCGATCAAGGCCAATCATCGTATCTCGCTCCCAGTGACCCATCGTCTTGCGCTCATTGGCGGCCTTACTGCGTTTAGATATTGGCCTGGCATCTTTAATCCTTCCTCGTCGTTCCTGAGAGGGGAAACGACTTCTCCTGGATCGATGCGAACGTCGAAGATTTTTCCAAAGGTCTCCGCCACCTTCTTTGTCGGCGTAGATAAATTTATAAATCGTTTCTGCACTTGCCGATGGCTTATTTTCAAACTTTAAACGGTTTGAAATCTGTTCCGGTGACCACTTTTTCTCAAGCCGTTTGGTTATTTCTCTCTTCAACTCATCGGTCAAAACATAAGGCACATGTTTTAATTCTTCACGGGCCTCTGCAAACGCCTGCGCCTGCCTGACCCGATACCCACGCCCACCGCTGTTACGCCTTAACTCGCGCCCAATAGTTGACTTGTCTTTACCAATCACCTCGGCAATCTCGGTGTTAGATTTTCCTTGCTGAAGAAGCAGTTTAATTTTGATACGATCTTCCAAGGTCACCCGACTGTAACTCATAGTGCACTCCTAGTTTCCAAGACCAGAAGGGCATTATAGCCTGTTGGGTGACCGCTTCTGAAATCAGCAACTTAAATGTGGAGTTGCACTAGGAAAAATTTTTCGGGAAATTTTAAGTACGGCAAGCTTTATTCTTTTTTTTTATTACCGTCATCTACATGTCGCTGCACTATGCTTCTTAATCATTGAGTCTTTCTTCGACGCTATATCAAATTCCTTAATTAGCGGTTCTTATCAAACTGCATATTTAAGAAAGCTTGCTGATGATGGTTTTCTTGCCACTGATTTTTTTGTTAAATCGTTACAATATGGCCTTCTTTTCAGATTTCTAATACCTCTTGGGTTTATTTTTTACTTCCTTATATACCCACACTATAACTTTGATTCAAGCATACTGGTCCTGAATGCAATACTAGTACTGAGACTTATTTTGGTCTTGAAAATTTGTCACGACTTCAAAGGTAAGCCTAAACCTAGCTCAAAACGATCAGCGATTAGCACTTTCACATCAGCCGTAAATATCATAAGAACTAATCCTTTTTTATTCCTTAAGCTAAGCTACTATTCATACCTCTCAGCAATTGTATTTTACATCCTCCCAAACA
>DZDC01000011.1:0-26937 GCA_022736595.1 Draconibacterium orientale
CTTCTTTCTCCAAAAGGTTTGCGATCACCATAACTCGGTTTGTCGCCCCGATCTGAGCTTCTTTCGCCATAGGGTTTGCGGCTGTCATAATTGGAACGAGGTCTTTCTGAGTCTCCAAAATTTCTTTTGGGTCTTGAATCTCTATCGTTATCATACTTTCGAGGGCCACCAGATTTAAAATCATTGTTTCCTCCACGAGTGCCTCTTACTATATATTCATCAGGCTGAATAGCTTCATTATTACCCGCTTCTTCCTCGCGATAGTCCACATCACTCACATACAAATTAAAGAGTAGTGGGTTGTTGGTTTTTGAAAAAGTTTCCTCTACGGTAGCTTCAGTAGGTTCAGTTTCTTCTGTTTTCAATTCTTTGGAGCCTTCATAAAGTTCGTAATTGTTTAATCTACACTCCAAAGGACCATTGAAGATGGGCAGTTTTTTAGAAGTTTTCAAACCCACGGATTTTAATGCATCCATATCGCTACTGATTACCCAAGCAGAATAACCGATAAAATTGTGTTTGAAGGCATCGCCAATTTGGCTATATAAATAATTTAAGTCTTGCGATTTAAGACGCAAGCCATAAGGAGGATTGGTAACCACCCAACCTTTAATGTCAGATTCTGGCGCTTTATGATTGGTAATATCCAATACTTTGAGCTCAATATCTTTATGAAACTTAATAGTATTGATAATTTGACGAGCGTATTCAAGATTGCGTTCTGAGATATCGCCACCAATAATTTGATGTTCGAAATCGACTTGTTTATCATTTATTTCCCCGAGAAG
Source organism: Draconibacterium orientale (assembly GCA_022736595.1). Classification (GTDB taxonomy): domain Bacteria; phylum Bacteroidota; class Bacteroidia; order Bacteroidales; family UBA1556; genus UBA6267. The sequence continues at coordinate 789 of DZDC01000011.1, forward strand.
CTCTCGCCAAATGGTTGGATCATAATTGGTCCAAGTCATAAAACTAAAATCTTTTCTCAAGTAGGAAGGCGGAAAATTATAAGCCATTAAAGCTGCTTCTACCAGAAGCGTTCCGGAGCCACACATTGGGTCGATAAAATTGCTTTTCATATCCCAACCACTAAGTTTAATAAGTCCTGCGGCTAAAACTTCATTGATTGGGGCTAAGTGGCCACCTTGTCGGTAACCTCTTTTAAATAAAGGAATTCCCGATGAATTAAGACTTATTTCGCATTGGCCATTGGCAACATATGCATGGATGAAAATATCAGAATCTTGACGACCTACATCGGGTCTTTGATTAAAATAATATCTAAACTGATCTACGATGGCATCCTTAACTTTATAGGTTGCAAATTGAGAATGGGTAATTTTTGAATTAACTAGAACGGTATCAATAGTAAAGGTTTTACCAACATCGAAAACTTCGTACCACTTAATTGCATAAACCCCATCGTACAATTCTTGTTCTGAATCGCATTTGAAACTAGCAATGGGTTTTAGTACATTGATGGCTGTTCTCAACCATAGATTGGCCTCGTACATAAGTTTAAGGTCACCTTCGAAGCTCACAGCACGTCGTAACTCCTGTATATTTAAGGCTCCTAGAGATTGCAACTCCGCGGCCAAAACTCCTTCAAGACCTTCAAAAGTCTTTGCAATCATTCGGTATGGTTGATTCATAATGGGTATTAAAATTTGGTCTGCAAAGATATACTAAAGCCCAATAGGCCACGAATTAATTTTGAACATCAATTTGTTAAATGATAAGGGGATATTTTGGCCTATAAGGTTTGTATGCAAAAAAAAAGACCTCCCTAATTTTCACTAGGGAGGCGAATGAAAACACCCTTATAAAAGTTGTCTAGAGCTTTGATTTCTTATTCAATTCAACTTCACTTTGTTGATTTCCAAAAGTAGTTTAAAATCAAAAAAAATACAAGTCTTATTTATCGATTATGAAAGAAAATAATAGAAAATCGCTTGGCTAATGCTTTGAGTAACAAATCTCTTGATAAATAGCATAATTTAGATCATCAAAACATACAAATTGCACATCCAGAGCATCGTCATGATTTTTAAGAAACTCCAAGATAGTATCGATTGCTAATTCTGCAGCTGCTAACTTAGGAAATCCATAGATGCCTGTGGAAATATTTGGGAAACTTATAGATTTACAGCCCATTTCCATTGCCAAAGTAAGTGCATTGATGTAGCAATTTTTAAGTTGTTCCTTTTCGTTTTCAGAACCGCCTTCCCAAACAGGACCTACGGTATGAAATACATATTTGGCAGGAAGTTGATAGGCATCGGTAACCACCACCTCTCCTGTTTTGCAAAAACCAATTTTTTTGCACGCTTCCATCAACTCATTTCCAGCTGCATTGTGAATGGCTCCATCAACCCCTCCACCACCTGAGAGCATGTTATTTGCAGCATTCACAATCACATCAACGTGGATTTTTGTAATGTCTCCTTTAATCAATTTACGCATAATTTGGAATAATTTGGAAATGTTGGGTTAAAAATAAGGTGCAAATATAAACCTAAAAATAAAGAGGATGAAATGTCATTTTATTTTGACTAAACTCCAAGGTGGGAAGTGGCGTTTTTACAAAACTTAAAATCGTAAATAAGCTTTTTAATAGTTTTGAATGGGTTGGAATTCGCATAAAATCAATATCAAAAGAAAGGTAATATTGCCGATACCTTTCAGTGCTATTATAAGGATAAGCATTTTCAAAAGCACCCAACATTCCTTCGGCTCCATATCCTAAACTTAAGTTTAACCAACGGGGAAATTTACTTTCTTTATTTAAAAAACTATGAATATTTATGTCAACCCAATAGGTTTGACCGTTGTAATCTTTTAGCATCTGTTGACCTATGCTTTCACCCAATAAATCGGGTCGTTGCTGAGCGTAGCTGGTGGTGTGAAAGCTGTATTTCAATTTTATTCGAGTATCGTTCCATAGCAATTGTTGCGAAACAAAGAGTGCAGAGCCTATGCCATTAGCGGTAATATCGCCCCACGAAAAGCCCCAATCTTGACTATAACCATCCAAAATTTCGATGGAACCCATATAAACGAAACTGCCAATTCCAGAAATCCAAATAGATCTTTTTGCATCTAAACCTGAAAATCGAAAAAGGTCATAACCCATGCGGCTTAACATAAAGGTGGTAGATGAATGGCCAACTTTATCCATTTGTAACCACTCTTTATTATCGTTGAAGGTATGCCACTCGTCTTTAGGAAAATCGGAATACCAAAGTTTATTCAATGCAGCAATGGAAAGCGTGGCGCCTGCAACAATACCTGTCCCCACTGCAATAAACTTAGGTTTGCTGAAACTACTATCTACAGGCAATAACTGGGCATGGCTATCAAGAACTCCAGTAAGACTCAAAACCAATATTATTACTTTATAAAATCTCAAAGTGAGGGCATTTTTAATATTTAGCAAACTAAGTTTTGTCCACCTTGCATGGTTAATAATTATAGCAAGATTTTAAAGATTCAAAAGTACATTAATTCAATTTAGCAGTATTGAAAACTATGTTTTTTTATGAGCAAAACCTTAGCCTTATTCTTTTTCTTCTTTTGTTTGCAATTTATAGCGCAAAATACTGCTGCTCAAGACTTAATTGTTTATGACGAGGTGAAAAGGTTTAACTGGAATCTTCAAACAGAGCCAGAGGAATTTCAAACCATGGTATCGCAATTTAATTTAAAGTCCAATGTGTTAGGCTTTGAAGTAACCTATCATGGTCAGCTAATAAAAAAGGAATCCAATACCTATCAAATACATTTACTTTTTGATCAGTTTTCATCAATTTCCGATTTAAATTATCGAGGTTTTGAACTTACTTCTTGGCTTTATTCGCTTCAGTTTTGTTTTTATGGCGATATTTTAGAGCAGAATTCCAAAAAACTGTCTCCCTTCAAATTTATTTTGAATCCAAATTTGAATCAAGTTTATGATTCTACTTTTATGGATCTGACTCAATCGGGCGCCTTTACCCTTACCAATGAAAAGGTGGCAAATTGTAACAGTCAACTAATATTTGAGGAAATAGCAAATGCTAAAAAAGAGATTGATAGTTTCTATTTTCATTTAACTCAAGTTGAAAACTTTAGGGCTGAATTTGAAAGTTTAAAACCAATTAATATACCTAAATTAAATCTACAATTAGTTGATATAAAATATCTTAATAAATCTATAGTAAAGTATGACTTTACAAAATATTCGGGTCATAATTTATCTTTTAAGTACCGCTACGACTCATTATTTTACCAGTTTGACACCCTAAAAAGGTCGATCGAAAGTCAAGCTATTGCCTATCAATCTGCTTACGACCATTGGTCATCCCATTTGTATCAGTTAGGAATGGAAGCCATGGATAGTCAAAAAGTAGCATTAGCTCAAAGCTATTTTTTAAAGTCCATTTCCATAGATTCAAATCAATGGAAGGCTCATTATCAGTTGGGATTGAATTACTTTGACTTGAAAGAATACGACCTTACTTTATTTCATTTAAAGCCTCTATTTTCAAGAAATGATATTCCAAAAGACACAATATTGGCGATCAAAACTTTGAATAAAATCAATGAAATGTCCTCCAAACTTAACTTGGAAGAGCGTTATTCTGAATCCATTCAAAATTTGCAGATTGCACTTACTTTTGTTAGAAATTTTCTCCCCTCCCTCCCCATAAGCACTGATATTGAATCAACTAACCGTTCTGCTTATCATGGTATGTATCGTAGCTTTGTGACTATGGCAAGGATGTCGATGCGTCGAAATAGAATTGACTTAACCGAACAATATCTCAACTTTGCTTATGACTATCAAAGCAAAAACCAAATATTCATTACCAATAATTCCGAAGCGGATGGAGTGGCCTCCTTGTGGGTGACTGAATTGTTGCGATTAAGTATTTCAAATGCCGAAAGAAATCGATTAGTTCAAGCACGTCGCTACTTTTCAAAAGCAGACAGCGTGGTAAATGTACATCAACTATCACATCTTGATGTATTTATGGTACAAACCAAGAAGATTCTTGAAGACAAAGCCAAGCCTGCATCGCGGCAAACCATTCTTGAAAGTCAGCAACAAATGGAAGTAGCCTCGCAGCGAATATTCAATAGCACTGAAGTTGCTGAAAATAAATTATTACACCCCACTGAAAAGCTGATTTCTGTAGATTCAATGCTAATGTATAATTCAAAAATTGAAGCCGGCTTGATGTATTTACAATATCAAAGATTTGAGCAAGCTTATTCATGTTTTAAAGACGCTATGGATTTCAATTTAAAGATCGATACTATCCAAGCTGATAGTTTAAACAAATGGCTACAAATGAGTGGAAAATCAGTGGTTCTAAGTGCATTGCGCACTTCACAAACCTATGCTTTAGAAAGAAGCTATCGGATGGCTGAGTTACAATTACTGTCGGCAAAGGATCTATCCAATCGTTTGCAACTGAACCAAGATTCGCAGGTTGTATTGTTAATTTCCAACATAAACTTACAATTAGAAACAGAGGTATCCATGTTGGCAAAGAAAAAGTTTGAACAGCAAATGAAAAATGCTAGATCCAGTCTGGAATTGAAGGATTATATAAGCATGGAAGTTTTTTGTAAAGAAGCTATTCAAACTGCAGAAGAATATCCCCAAGCAGGATTGAATTTGGATTTTCCATTACAAATGCTTGATAAATATGAATTCTTGATTGAATATAGTTATCTTGTTCAGAAAATAAAATATTTTAGCTCCCAAAATCAATTGGATAGTACCATCCTTTATTATCAAAAATCCCAGCATTATTTTATTGAGAAAGCACTTTTAGAAAAAATTAAAATATTTGATTTTCAGGCACTCATCACCGCATTTCCAATCAGTTCAGAAGCTTTTGGGATTCTTCTAAAAAGCGCTTCAAGTACTGATTTGATTGAGAAATTACTAAATCGATTTGAAGGCCATTGCAATAAAGCAGCAATAGAATCAGTTAAAGAAGCAATGCAAATATTGGCGCAATATGATTTCAAACAAAATGCCAATCTTAAAGCTAAAGCCGCTTTTCAGCGTAGATTTGCCTTGAACTCCTGCTGGATTAATTATCGAAAATATTATGTAAATAGCTATGAATAAATATTATATATATATCTATCTTTCATTATTCACCCTTTTTATGCATACCCAATTGCTTTACTCGCAATCGAAGGATAGCAATTTGCAATATTGTCAACCCATGAAAATTCCAATGGTTTTAAGTGGAAGTTTTGCAGAGTTGAGGAGCAATCATTTTCATTCGGGACTTGATCTTAAAACTAATGGCCGCGAAGGAGAAGTCGTTTATTGCATTTCAGAGGGTTATGTTAGCCGTATAAAAGTGTCAGCTTGGGGTTACGGGAGGGCTCTTTACATCACTCATGCCGATGGGCACACTTCGGTATATGCACATTTACAAAGATTTAGCGACTCAATTCAAAAAATGGTTTTGGCTCGTCAATATAAAAATCGGGATTTTGAGACAGAAATTTACCCCGAAAAAGGAAAATACAAAGTCAAAAGAGGTGAATTAATTGGATGGTCAGGAAACAGCGGGAGCTCCGGAGGTCCACATCTTCATTTCGAGATTAGGAATACGGCCACTGAAGAACCAATAAACCCACTTAACTTTGGTTTTAAAGTGGCAGACCAAGTGCAGCCCATAATTCAAAAAATCAGGATTTATCCCATGATCGAAGATCAAACGTTGGAACCCATTGAAGTTTCAAGTTTTGAAAGAGAGTCAAAGGGCTCAGAACCGCTTTACACACTTCAACAATCCAAGTTTTTTATTGGAGTGAGTGGTGTTGATTATGCCGATGAAAATGCAAGTAATCTGGGATACTACCAATTGAAACTATTTTTAGATAATAAAATTTTCTTTGAGTTTACAGCGGATAAAATCAACTTCTCAAATCAGCGGTATATTAATTCATATATTGATTATCGCAGCTATATTGAAACTGGGATTCGCTATCAGCGGAGCTATAAAGAATCCAATAACAATGCTAAAAACCTTAACTATTTTGCTAACGATGGCACTATTGTACTCAAGGATACTTTAGAGCATCAAATAAAAGTGATTGCAACCGATTTTAATGGAAATCAGCGAGAACAATTATTTAGAGTTCGTAAAGCACCAAAAACCATGGATTTTCTTCCACCATTTCAAAGTGGAAATCGATACTTGTGGAATCATGAGAACAAATACAAAACCAGTGATATTGAAGTAGTTATTCCTTCCAAATCTTTTTATTCAAACCAGTATTTTTATGTAAATAAACGAGCCAAATCGCTTTCAGCATACAGCAATTCATTTGAAATATATGATGCGAGAGTTCCGCTTCATAAAAGCTTCGATGTAAAGATTAGAAGGAATTCCGACAGACTAAATCCGAATCATTTAAGCAAACTCTGCATTTTGCGCATTGATTCTGAGGGGGAAGTAGTTTATGTGGGTGGAAAAATTTCAGAAGAATTCATTTCAGCAAAATCGCGCGATTTTGGAATTTTCTATATTGGCATTGATACCCTCGCTCCCACTCTACAATTGTTGAATTACCAGTCCTCACAGGTATATAGATTGGCACATCCTTTAGTATTTAAAGTGTCAGATAATTTATCAGGCATTGAATATTTTGAGGTGTATTCTGGTGATCAATGGCTTCTGCTTGAATACGATGCCGAAACAAGTACCTTACAATACCTCCCCGATGGTAGGTTAGCCAAAGGAGAACAAACATTAAAAGTAAAAGTAAGAGATCAACGTGGTAATCAAATTGAAAAGGAATTTCAGATACGAGTAGAGTAAGTATATCATGAATCCCATATTTTTTCATAATCTTAAAAACATTACCTTTGCGCCGATTTTAAACGGCCCCGTAGTTTAACGGATAAAATTTCAGATTCCGGTTCTGAAGCTGTGGGTTCGATTCCCGCCGGGGTCACAAAATAGAGGTTTAGAGCGTGTTCTTCTTTAATGAAGACACGCTTTTTGTTTAATATTACCTTTATCTTAGCATTACCAATGTGGCACCTGTGATATATGCTAAAACCCAATAGAAATAAGATATGCTGCTATTTCGTGTAAATCGATCCGAAACCGCAATGCCAAAGCTGTTAGAAAAAACCATTTTATAGGAAAAATAAGTATCAATGAGCATTCCCAGAAGAGAGCTATAGCCAATTAACCCATGCAAACTCATACCCTTAGTGCTGCTACCCATTACCATACAAACGGTTGCTGTAATATCAAGAATTACCCCCAAGGTTAGAAAAAACATCACTCTTTTGCCAAGTGATTTTGTTTTTCGTTGCCGAAAGATAGCCATTGAATAGCTTACTAAAGCCAAATTTACAATAACAGTTCCTGCTAAAAGAATGGTTGTCATAGAATTAAAATTTAAGAAACAGGTTATCGATCGAGTTTTTTAAGCGACTTCCAAACCACACTGATATCAAACCCAATGCTGTAATTACGTGCATAGAGCAAATTGAGTCGAGTAAGCTCAGATTCATTTTGGTTGAGGCTTAAATCTCCTGCAAAAAGTACGGAAGGTTTAATTTTGGGTAATTGTAAATTGCTACTGAATTTATTGAACCCAACCCAGCTTTTGGAAGCCATCAAACATTTTAGAACATTAGAAACAAAGTGGAAAGGCCGAACATAAATCCACATTAGAACTGGACTCAGCCCCAATAAAACAAGGCTTAACAGAAAATCAAACAAGCGCTTGAACCGTTGATTCGCCTTCTTATTAATGTTGTTTAAATCAATCAAATAAACATCGCTAGCGGTGTTGATACTATTGGAACCGATAATAAACATTTGCTCAGAGGGAGCTATTTTAAACTCCATCTCGCCCGATTTCAGGCGGCTCATCATATTAATGATTTCGTAAGCGCTGAAATTCTTTGCACAAAAAATAAGCTCATTGATTTTATGAATCTGAATGATTTCGTCAAGTTGATGAACCCCTCCAAGTATTTCGTAACTAATACTTTTGCTTTTAATATACATTTCATTTAATATCAAAGCTTTAGATGCGCTTTGAATTTCGGTGGTTGATAATAAGTCAGCTACCCTTACCGCTTCATCGCTACCTCCAACTATGGCTACTCGATTGGCATTACGCTCTCCAATTTTTAATTTTTTAAAACCCAATTTAAAGCCTATACTTCGCCACAAAATCATGACTAATAAACCGAGAGGTGCTCCCAACAAAATCATCGCCCTTGAATATCGTATTTCTTCGGGTAATAAAGAATACACTGCCAAAGTTAAAACAGTGGCTAAAAATTGGCTAAGAACAAATCGATAAAAGCGAACTTGCTCGTCGTAAATACCTGAATAATAACCAATAAGTTGCCATAACAACACAAATGAAGGCAGCAAACCATAAAGATAAAATGCGGGATAAAACTGGTCATTTCCTAAAATCTGTGGAGCCCAAAAGTGAGCCAAAATCAACAAACTTGAAAAAATAAGACCAAAATCCAGAAGAGGAACAAAAACCCTTCTCGAAAATGAAATTAATAAACTCACCATTGCTCTAAAAACGATGGCAACATTAATAAGAGCACTAAATATTTTTGCACTTTTTGAACTGTAATGTTTTCGAGCAAAAATAATCATTGCATTGTAGAAAACATAAACATAGTTTACCGTATCTTTTTTTGTGCTTTCGCCTTTATAATGAATAATTCGGGCCTGAGGGAAATAATAGTTTTTATATCCACCTTGAATAATTCGATACGAAAGATCGATGTCTTCACCATACATAAAAAAACTCTCGTCCAACAAGCCAACTTGATCCAGTACACTTTTACGCATCCACATATAAGCTCCCGAAAGTATCTCAATTTCAGCAATTTGGTCTTGAGGAATATGTCCTTTATGATAAGCTGAAAAAACTTTACTGTGAGGAAAAAGCGTCGAAAAACCGAACATTTTGTAAAAAGCTGCCATTGGAGTTGGAAGGCCACGTTTCGATTCCTTTAAAAACCGACCCTTCCCGTCGAGCATTTTCACCCCTAAACCACCCGCTTCTGGATGCTCATCCATAAATGAAATGCATTTACTGAAGGTATCCTCTTCGACCAAAGTATCAGGATTAAGAAGAAGAATATATTTCCCTTTAGCTATGCGTATTCCTTGATTATTGGCTTTTGAAAAACCGACATTTTCCTTATTTGCTATGAGAATAATATCCTGAAATTTATCATCCAGCATCTCCAGAGAATGATCTACAGAATTATTATCTACCACAATCACCTCTGCCTCAATATTTTTACAAGCAGACCTAACACTTAGCAGGCATTGTTCTAAAAAATACTTTACGTTATAATTGACAATTACGATGGATAACTTCATTCAATAAATGCTTGAGAATTTGAGTCACCAAAGATAGAAATTAGTTGGTATTAACGCTATTTTTACATTTCTTATTTCAGAGATCCAAATTTGATATAATTATAAAATCGATAAGCTTAAAGATGTCGTTTTTTTAAGCATATTTGCCTTTCTAAAAATTTACAAATCCAATGGATCAACGCAAAGAGTTTCAAAAGATTGATGGCATAAAAGTACCAAGGGAAATACCTTTGGAAAGAGAAAGTCCATTTAGAAGTATTGCTAAGGCCATTAGCTGGCGCATTATTGCCAGTTTAACTACCTTTATCATTTTTCTCTACACACCAGGTGCCAACTTTGCATTAGAAGTTTTGACTGGAGCTGTGGCAGTAGAAGCCGCCAGTAAAATGCTTATTTATTTCTTCCACGAAAGATTATGGGCACATATTCACTGGGGCCGTAATTGGATGAAATACAAACTTATAAGAAGAATAAAACTGGAATATATTCGTCTAAAACGTCGAAGAGCACAAATAAAAGTGAAACTAAATGACTAAGTTAAAAACTCAAAAACCGACCTCTAAACCTGTTGAAAATCTTCCAAAATCCACAGATTTCTTAAGTTCAACCCGAAATCGTAATTGGCTGTATATTATTATTTTGGCCATCGCTTTTGTACCTACCTATCAACATATTTTTGACAAAAAAATTGCATTTTTAGGAGACAATGCCAACTATTACGTATTTGGTAAAGCCATTGCAGCAGGCGAAGGATACACCAATGTTCATATTATTGGTCAACCTCCAGTTAATTCTTATCCTCCTGGTTATCCAGCGGTTATAGCTGTGGTATCCAAAGTTTTTGGTTCCGATATTAGCACCATAAAAATTGCCAATGGATTTATGTTTTTTGGGGCTTTAGTAGCCATGTTCTTCTTTTTTAGGGCAATTACTTTAAACGAGTACCTCAGCTTTATCCTTGTGTTTGTTATGATGTTCAACTTCTATTTGTTACAATATAGCACTTGGATGATGAGCGAGATTCCTTTTACACTGTTTACTGTTCTTGCATTACTTGCTCTTTCTAAAATCGACTTATCCAAACCTTTTTACAAAAGCCCAATGTTTGTTTTAATGTTATTAAGCGTTTTTATCGCTTATAATATTAGAAGTCAGGGTATTGCCTTAGTAGGAGCAGTTATGATTTTCTTTTTATTCTCAAAAAAATGGATTCATGCTGGCAGTTTTACCTTTCTTTTTGGTTTGATGGCGCTCCCTTATTATTTGCGGGGTAAATCCTTAGGCGCTTCGCCTTACGAAACTGCCTTAACCCTCAAAGATTACTATGATCCATCAAAAGGAAATATGGAAAATCTCGGAGATTGGGCCGATCGTTTTGTTGAAAACTTCAGCCGTTATGTTACCAATGAAATTCCCTCTGCTATTTTTGGATATGAGCCTGATTATGAAGCTGGAAGCTGGTTTTATGGTCTTCTCATTTTAGGTATAATTACTTTTGGAATTATAAAACTTAAAAGCTTCAGATATACCCTAGGCTCCTACATCCTTGCCACCTTTGCAATATTAATGATTTGGCCTCCCGTATGGACCGGCGTGAGATTTATGTTGCCCATTGTGCCGCTCTTGATTTTCTTATTTTTCTATGGTATTTCAGAAATACTCGTATTGATTTTAGCCAAAGCTGGTCTTCAAAATGTACGTACTAAAATAGGTTTTGCTGCACTTTTTGGTATCGCCTTCTTTATCTTCTTTCCAAAGGTTGAGGTACTTCATCAAAATGCTAAGAAATCTTACGAACCTTTGTACTCTGCCTATTTTAATTTAGCCAAATGGACCAATAAAAACGTAGAACCTAATTCTGTGATTTTATGTCGTAAACCCATGCTATTTCACATTTACAGTGAGCATTACGTGGATGGAATTCCTAAAATTGAAAACGTGGATGAGGCTATGAAAATAATGCAAGAGCGTTATACTCATATTGTTTTCTATGGTGATGGATTATGTCAAAGGTACTTCGTTCCAGTGTATCAAAAATACCCTCAAAATTTTGAGTTAGTACAGCAAATGCGTAATCCAGATGTTTACTTATTCAAAATAAAAAAATAGCTTATCGAAGTCGATCAGCTTCTCTTACCATCTTTTCATCTTTTCTAATGCTTCTATTTGCAAAAATTAGGAGTAGCACTGTAATTATTGGAAAATAAGAGGCTATATCGTAGATTACCGTGTCGTTAACAGGCTCTAGTTTGGCCACGCTTTCAGCCATAATAAAAAGCGCTGCCAATAAACCGAAATTAAGCAGCATCGAAAGCATATTAAGTTTGATTTGTTGCTTCCGATTTTGATACCTAAATATGCTAACGCCACTAATAATTGCTACACCAGCCGACAAAATTGGCAACATCCATGGATTAGGCAAAATGGACTGAACTTCTGTGCCTTCAACACCAACGAAGCGGAATAAATTTAAGTAAAAAACTTGATCCCCAGCATGAAAAATCACTAATGGCAGAAATGACATAATGGCAATTACCACAAAAATCAGTGCTAAATAAACAGTTTGAATGCGTTGTAACATCTTCTTAAAATTATTTGAATTAAGAATGCAAAGATAAAGGATAACCTTTGATGCATGATTCATTTTTTTTGTGTTTTGTTTATAGTGTTGTCAGATAAAAAGTCTGAGATTCCTCACTTCTTCCTGTAGCTTTCGGAAACGATTTTCGGCAAAACCGCTAAAAGAAAATTTAGTCTTGTCGATTACAAGGCTTTAGGAGAATTAAGGATGAAAAAGGTGTTTTGTTAATAAGATTTGACCCCAAATTAGGATGGGTTTATCTACCTTTACAACCCATTTTTATTCAACTATCCCTGCACTATGTACCTTATATTTGACACCGAAACTACTGGAAGACCAGATAATTACAACGCCCCCATTAGCGACTCCAATAATTGGCCTCGTATGGTTCAGCTAGCATGGCAGCTCCATGACGAAGTTGGAAAACTGATATCGGTAAAAAATTACATCATTAAGCCCGAAGGCTACGAAATTCCTTATGAAGTAATAAAAATTCATGGAATTACCCAAGAAAGAGCCGAAAAAACCGGTATTCCTTTGGTCAATGCGTTGGAAGAATTTAATCACGATCTTGCACTTTGTAAAATGGTGGCTGGCCATAATGTGGATTTTGATATTAAAATAATTGGGGCTGAGTTTTACCGGAAAAATATTGAAAGTGTTATTGCCAAATTACCCAGCGTGGATACCATGGCTTCTTCCACTGATTTTTGTGCTCTGCCTGGTGGCCGTGGTGGCAATTTCAAATTTCCCAAGCTCGAAGAATTGCACCGAAAGCTTTTTAAACAAGGAATTGATACCGCTCACAATGCTGCTGCTGACGTGGAAGCCACCGCACGCTGTTTCTTCGAACTGATTCGGCTTCAGGTTATTCCTTATACAAAAATTCTAAAAACTGTTGAGCAATTTCAAAGTTTTGTTCAGTTTAATCCAAAACCTTTTGAAGCTATTGGGTTGAATACCCAACCCTACAACCCAAACGATTTTAGTGAAACTTCCATTGCCGATACTACTCCTAAATCGGATATTCGTCAAAATACAGAAGCTATTCCGTTAGAAACTTTAAATTTTACCCATCTGCATGTTCACTCGCAGTATTCCATTTTAGATGGTATGATTAAAATTAAAGATTTGGCGGAGAAGGCTAAAAGCATGGGCATGAAAGCCGTAGCGCTTACTGATCATGGTAATATGTTTGGGATAAAGGAGTTTCACGAAAAAATGACTGCAGCGGGTCTTAAACCCATATTGGGTATGGATGCTTATGTTGCAATGCGCACCCATCTCGATAAAGAAAAGCAAGATGCGAGAAACTTTTCAGTAGTTCTTTTGGCTAAAAACGAAATCGGATACAAAAATTTAATGCGCCTATCAAGTATTGCCTATGCGGATGGTTTTTATTACAAACCTCGAATTGACAAGGGGTTGATGGCCATTTATAGCGAAGGTATCATTTGTTGTTCGGGCGGACTCGAAGGTGAAATTAGCAGCCGATTGCGGCAGCAAGGGGTTGTGGAAGCCGAAAAAGCAGTTCTAGAATATAAAACCATTTTTGGCGACGATTTTTACCTCCAAATTCAACGACATCCTGCTTCTGACAGCCAATGGAATACGGAAATTTATCAGGATGAGCAATTTGTTAACAGATCGCTTATCGAATTTGCTAATAACCACCAAATCAAATTAGTTGCGGCCAACGATGTGCACTTTCTTAACGAATCAGACGCTCCTGCACATGATCGATTGGTTTGTATGGATACCGGACAGGATCTTGATGACCCTCGAAGAAGAAAGTACAGTGGTCAGGAATGGTTGAAAACCGCAGATGAAATGACCCGACTTTTCAGTGATATACCTCAAGCCATTGCAAATACAATGGAAATTGCCGATAAAGTGGATTTTTTCGAACTCAATAAATCACCCATTATGCCTGATTTTCAGATACCTGATGGTTTTGAAAATCAAGACGAATATTTGAGGCACTTAACCTACGAAGGAGCCCATTGGCGTTGGGGCGAAGTTTTAAGCCAAGAGACCATTGACAGGATTGATTTTGAACTTGAAACCGTCAAAAAAATGGGCTTCCCAGGTTACTTTTTGATCGTGTGGGATTTCTTAAAGGCAGCACGCGAAATGAAGGTTTGGGTTGGGCCTGGCAGAGGAAGCGCAGCGGGTTCCGTGGTAGCATATTGTTTAAGAATCACTGAAATAGACCCTCTTAAATACAATTTACTCTTTGAACGGTTTTTGAATCCAGACCGTATTTCAATGCCCGATATGGACATCGATTTTGATGATGTGGGCCGAGAGAAAGTTCTTGAATATGTTCGCAATAAATATGGAAAAAGGCGCGTCGCCCATTTGGTAACTTTTGGCACAATGGCTGCAAAATCAGCCATCCGTGACGTTGCTCGGGTGCAAAAGCTCCACCTTAGCGAGGCCGATGTATTAGCAAAGCTGGTTCCAGATAAACCCGGAACTACCTTGCAAAAAGCATTTGCTGAAGTCCCTGAATTGAAAAATGAACTAGAAAATGGCACCAAAGACCGCCGTTCGGTATTAGATTATGCGCAAAGACTCGAAGGATCGGTTAAAAATTTAGGAACACATGCTTGCGGAATTATCATTAGCAAGGAAGATTTGGACGAGTATGTTCCTATAACTACGGTCAAAGAATCGGTGCTCAATTATGCCACCCAATATGACGGCCATTTTATAGAATCAGTAGGTCTGCTAAAAATGGACTTTCTGGGATTAAGCACCCTAACTATTTTAAAAGATGCAATAGAAAACATAAAAATATCAAAAAATATTGACCTCGATATTAGTAGCATAAGTCTTGAAGATAAAGCTACTTATGAATTGTATGCCCGAGGCGAAACCTCTGCCCTATTTCAATTTGAATCGGATGGTATGAAAAAGCATTTGCGAAATCTCAAACCCACTCGTTTTGAGGATTTGATTGCCATGAATGCTCTGTACCGACCTGGCCCAATGGATTATATCGATAGTTTTATCAAGAGGAAACATGGTCGTGAGAAAGTGGTTTACCCCATCGAAGAAATGTCGGAAATACTTGATGAAACCAATGGTATTACAGTTTACCAAGAGCAGGTAATGCTTCTTTCACGCAAGTTAGCAGGCTTTAGTCGGGGTCAGTCTGACAGTCTTCGCAAGGCCATGGGTAAAAAGAAGAAAGAGGAAATGGATAAGCTCAAGGCTGCCTTTATGGAAGGTTGTGTGGCCAACGGGCATAAGGAAGAAATAATCGAAAAAATCTGGAAAGACTGGGAAGCATTTGCAAACTACGCTTTTAATAAGTCCCATGCCACTTGCTACAGCTATGTTTCCTACCAAACGGCATTTCTAAAAGCGCATTATCCTGCTGAGTTTATGGCCTCTGTTCTTAGCCACGAATTGGGTGATATCAAAAAACTCAACCTGTATCTTTCTGAGTGCAACAAAATGAATCTTAAAGTTTTAGGGCCAGACGTAAACGAAAGCTATAGCAATTTCACAGTAAATGTTCAAGGAGAAATACGCTATGGAATGGCTGGTATTAAAGGCGTTGGAGAGGCTGCGGTTCAAAGCATTATTGACGAACGAAAGCTCAATGGTCCATTTATCGATATTTTTGATTTTGTGAAACGGGTAAACCTAAGATCCGTCAATAAAAAAGCCATGGAATCTCTGGCTATGTCAGGAGCATTTGATGGAATTCAGCCTAATAATCATCGTGCTCAATTTTTTCAGTTAATCACTGAAAACGAAACCTTTATCGAACGACTTTTAAAACATGGCAATCGACTTCAATCTTCGGCAGCTTCAGCACAATTTTCACTGTTTGGCGAGTCAGGTGCAGATATGATTCAAAATCCAGATTTTCCTGAATGTCAACCTTGGAACAAGATTAAACAGCTTAATTTTGAGAAAGAAATGATTGGATTCTTTTTAAGTGGACACCCTTTAGAAACTCATAAAGCAGCGCTTAAATTCTTTGTAGGAAATAATATTACTGAACTCGTCGATGCCGTTGAACACAATAAAAGGATAAATTTTAGGTGCGCCGGTATCGTTACCAAAGTGATGGAGCGCGAAACTGCTAATGGTAGTAAATTTGGCATTTATACGGTTGAAGATCAATCAGACAGCATAGAAATTGCCCTTTTTAAAGAAAACTACCTTAAAAATAGCCATTTATTTGTACTCGATAATATGATTTATTTTCAAGGAAATATTCGCGAAAGTTATCGAGACAAAACCAAAGGAGAAGTAAATCTGAACGATGTGTCTTTACTCGAAAATGTGGTAACGAATCAAACCAAATTAATAAAAGTACAAATGCCTTTAGGCGATATTAACGCCAACTTTGTGGATGAGATGTACAAAACCATCAAAGCTAATTCAGGTTCGGTTCCCATTACTTTTTTTATAAAACACGAAAATCAGCAATTGGAATTGTTTACAAAAAAGCTAAGAGTAGCGCCCGAGCCTTTTGTTCAATATCTTGATAATAAGAATATAACTTTTAAATTAAGTTAATAAAAACCACTCCACGTTCAATACTTATAATAGCCACATTATGGTATTAGTTTTAATTTATATTTGCAACTCACAAACATAAATAGCGCATGAGTTATACATTACAACAAATTCGAGAACTCAGTCTTCCTGATTTTTTATGGAATACTGCCCAACAACACCCGAATAAACCCGCTTTAGGCTTTGTTGGAGAAACCTACATAAATTATGAGGAATTTGCTTCAAGAGTTAAGCGACTAGCCTACAACCTTCATCTACATGGAATAGATCAAGACGCCAAAGTTGCCATTTGGGGTGAAAACAGTCCCAACTGGTTGGTAAGTTATTTTGCTGTGGTGAGCCTTGGAGCAGTTGCCGTTCCTATCCTACCCGATTTTGCGGCTGCAGCAGTTGAAAATATCATGCAACATTCTGAAGCCAAAATAATTTTCATTTCGCAGGGATTGTATCGTAAACTTTATACTGGAGGAGCCGTTCAAGGCAAAACCATAATACTATTGCGCGACTTTACCATGCATCATTGTAACGATGAGCGTACATTAAAAGAGGAGGACTTTGAAACTTTCTGCAAAGCACATCAGGATGATATTGGGAATTTTAAATTTCCAAAAATCGAACCCGAACAATTAGCTTCGATTATCTACACTAGTGGAACCACAGGTACAAGTAAAGGGGTAATGCTTTCTCATTTAAACTTGGTAGCCAATACCATTCAATCATATTACACCTTCCCCATCACCACTGAAGATCGCTTTTTATCCGTATTACCCATGTCGCACACTTTGGAATTTACCGTTTCCAATTTATACGCAGTGAGTATAGGAGCTTCTATGCATTATTTGCAGAAACCTCCCACTGCGGCAGTATTAATGCCAGCATTAAAAACTGTAAAGCCAACCATGATGCTCACGGTACCTTTGATTATAGAGAAAATTTTCAAATCGAAAGTACGCCCCGAACTTACCAATAGTGGATTAAAACGTTTTCTATATTCCATGGGTCCCACACGTCGATTTTTGCATAAAATAGCTGGAAAACGACTTATGGCTACCTTTGGTGGTGAAATTAGGTTTTTTGGCATTGGTGGCGCAAAATTAGACACTGATACTGAGATATTTCTGAATGATTCTAAATTTCCTTATGCCATTGGGTATGGACTTACCGAAACAGCTCCCTTACTGGCTGGTACAACTCCAGGAAATTGGAAAATCGGTAGCACGGGCCCAGCAATAGCAGGGGTTACCCTTAAAATTGTGAATCCTGATCCTATAAGTGGCGAAGGCGAAATAATTGCTTATGGTCCAAACGTAATGAAAGGATATTATAAAGCCGACGAAATCTCCAAAGAAGTTTTTACTGCTGATGGCGGTTTTAGAACTGGAGACACCGGTATAATAGATAAGGACGGATTCCTATTTATAAAAGGCCGGATCAAAAATATGATTTTAGGCCCCAGTGGCGAAAATATCTTCCCAGAAGAAATTGAAGCTGCTATTAACAAAAGCGAATGGGTTTTAGAATCACTTGTTTATGAACTTCAAGGCAAAATTGTGGCAAGAGTGGACTTGAATAAGGATGAGCTCAATAAACAATACCAGAACGTGAAGGATAAAGCCTCAGAAATGGAAAAAGAAGTAAGTAAAATCTTAAACGGCATCATGGCTAACGTGAACAATGAGATGAATAGGTTCTCTAAATTATCCAATATTTTTGAGCAAACTGAGCCATTTATTAAGACTCCAACTCAAAAAATTAAACGTTTTCTATATCATGAGAAAGCTCCAAATGAAAATCCAGAACCTCCAAAAGACGATAAACAATCCTCTTAATATAAGATTTATTTAACTAATGAGTGATTGTCTTCAACAGCAGATAGCACTAACAATGTTACCTGAAATAGGTGATTTAACTGCCAAAAAGCTTATTGCTTATTGCGGGAGCGTTGAAGCTGTATTTAAAGAAAATGCAAAAGCCTTGCGACAAATTCCAAACCTTAGTAAGGCTGCAATTGATTCGTTGCGTACAAAAAGTTTTTTTAAGGAAGCAGAAGCAGAAGTTGAATTCATAAAAAGGGAGGGCATTACACCCCTTTTTTATCTTGATGCCGACTACCCTAATCGCTTAAAACACTGCGGTGATAGCCCCATACTTCTTTACCATAAAGGCAAAGTAAACTATAATGCTAAGCAAGTATTGGCGGTGGTAGGTACCCGTCAACCCACGGATCACGGAGTGGATGCCTGCAATCAGATTATTGCCTCTTTTCAAGGTACCGATACTTTAATAATCAGCGGCTTAGCATATGGAATTGATGCTACTGCTCATAAAGCTGCCATGAAACATTCGCTTGCAACAACAGGCGTTTTGGGGCATAGTTTGGATCGTATCTACCCTTCTTCCCATAAAAATATGGCGTTGCAAATGTTGCAAAATGGAAGTCTTCTTACCGAATTTAAAAAAGGAACGCTTCCCGATCGACCTAATTTTCCGATGAGAAATCGCATTGTTGCAGGCCTTGCTGATGCCACTTTAGTTATTGAGTCAAAAGAATCCGGAGGTTCACTTATTACTGCGAACCTCGCTTTTGGCTACAACCGCGATGTTTTTGCAATTCCCGGAAGAATGGATGATTTGTTTTCAGCCGGATGCAATCGTTTGATTCAAAGACAAGTAGCTCAACTAATTTTAAGTGCTCAAGACATAATTAAAGCCATGAATTGGAATACTCAAGCGCGTATTTCAGCACCTCAAAAACAACTTTTTGTAGAGTTGACCTCCGACGAACAGAAAGTGTTGGATCTGATGAGTTTTAATCAAGAGATTTCAATGGATGCTTTAAGTGTTGAAGCTGAACTCTCTACTTCCAAGACCTCCAGCTTATTACTCAATCTTGAATTTAAAGGTTTAGTAAAAACTTTGCCAGGTAAACAATATCGACGAATTGGGTAAGTTATAAGCAAATGAAAATTCTAGATTGGTACATCATTAAAAAATTCCTTGGAACCTTCTTCTTTACCATAGGACTTTTAATTCTTATTGTCATTGTTTTTGACGTTAGTGAAAAGCTCGATGACTTTATTAATAACAAGGCGCCTTTACAAACTATCATTTTCACTTATTACGCCACTTTCATTCCTTTTTTTACCAATATGTTCAGCCCACTGATTACCTTTATCGCAGTGGTGTTTTTTACATCAAAAATGGCTTACAATACCGAAATTGTAGCTATATTAAGTTCAGGAATTAGCTTCAATCGTTTTTTGCGTCCTTACCTTATATCAGCCTCATTAATTGCGCTTTTAAGCTTTTATTTATCTAATTTTCTAATTCCATATACCAATCAAATTAAGACTGATTTTGAAGCGCAATATATTGAACGTAAAGTATATAACACCCGTAAGGATATTCATGTTCAGAATAAGCCAGGGGAACTATTATATGCCGAGTCGTTTAGCAACGACAACAATACAGGATATACTTTCACTTGGGAGACTTATGAAGATCAGAAACTTACCTTCAAACTTAGAGCCAATCATGTTGTTTACGATTCCATTGAAAATCTGTGGGTTATCTATGATTATCACAGTAGAAAAATTGTAGATGGAAAACATTATTTCAAGCAAGGAGAATTGATGAAGGTTCGTTTTAATGTAAAACCTCAAGACTTCTCAAATAAAGTTCAGAAAATGGAAGTAATGGATTATTTTGAGCTAAAGCAATTTATTCATAACGAAAAAATTAAGGGATCTGAATTTATAAAATTTTACCTTGTAGAAAAATATAAAAGAGTCAGTTTTCCTTTCGCCACACTCATCCTTACTCTCATTGGAGCCTCACTATCGAGTCGTAAAATTAGAGGTGGAATGGGGCTTCATCTTGCCATTGGTATAAGCTTAAGTTTTGCTTACATTGTTTTTATGCAAATTTCCACAGTTTTTGCCACTTATGGAACACTAAGCCCATTTATTGCGGTGTGGATTCCTAATCTTGTTTTTGGTGTGGTCGCTTTCTATTTATGGCGTAAAGCTCTGAAATAAGAAAACTAGTGAAACTTGATTTCCATTAAATCTTCTGCTAATATTACCTCCCGAAAGTACCTTTGGGCTTCAGTTTTGAATACTGATAAATCCTTATATCGACTCGAAAAGTGACCTAAAACCAATTGTTTAGCTTTCGCATTATGTGCAATTTTAGCAGCTTGAGAGGCTGTGCTGTGTGAACGATTCTGTGCTTCCATCTCATGCTCGTCTGTAAAGGTACTTTCATGATAAAGCATGCTCACACCTTTGACGTAATCTGAAAGTTTCAAAAAATACTTAGTATCAGAACAGTACGCATAGGAATTACCTTGAATTGGAGGTAAGGTAAGCATTTCATTTTTTACTATTAAACCATGCTCATCGACATAATCAGCCCCAGCTTTCAACTTTTTATACCAATCTATGCCAATATTTAAAGCCATTATTTTTCCTTTATCAAGATTAAGTTCAGTTTTTACCGATTTTACCTGATAACCATAAGTAGGAATCGAATGCAACAGCGGAAACGATTCAATTTCCAGTTCATTATTGCTAAAAATCACCTTTTTATCCTCATGTTTAAGCTCCAAAACATGAAGTTCGTAACTCAATTTTTCATGAGATAGCTTAATCAAAAAATCTAATATTGACTTAATTCCTTCGGGTCCAATTATGGTTAAGGGCTTCACTCGGCCTAAGAGATGAAAGGAAGACAACAAGCCAGGAATACCATAAAAATGATCTCCATGCAAATGAGAAATAAGAATAAAATCGATTCTATTTACCTTCGCCCCTATCTTAAAAAGTTGAAGTTGTGTGCCCTCACCACAATCAATTAGGATGCTTCCTCCGTGGGTTTCGAGCAATTGACCACTCAAACCCCGATTGGCATTAGGTAAGGCCGCAGAAGTTCCTAAGAAAGTAATTTTCCACTCTAAACCTTTCATTATAGATTAGTTAACAATCATTTTTCGTTGCATCTTTTGGAGCCCATCCGAGATTTCATAAATGTAAATTCCAGCTTCAAACTGATTTCTTTCTAATTTAACTTGATTGAGGCCTTTACGAGCTTAGATATTTTGATGATAAACCTTTTGACCCATCACATTGAAAATTTGCATTTGATACATTTTTCTGGTGGGCGCACTAAACTCAATGGTAGTTTGAAGCACAAAGGGATTGGGTTGGTTTTGAAACACATAAAAATCGCTTCTGGGTTTAGGAACTATGCTCAAATGGGTGGAGTCTAAAATTTCAAAGTCATATTCAAAAAAGAACGACATCGTCATGCCAAATGCATGAGTTTCAACTTCGATTTCGACAGCATAAAAGCCAGCTTCACCCACCAAAGGAGTGCCTTGAATCACCACGCATCCAAAACTATTTCCAGGCCAAAAATCATTGGGACTATTGGAAACATAACTCATGCTCGTTGGCATTCCCGTAACATTTTTTATTCCTGCACTATCGATGGGAATAATGAGTCCATTAAACAATGTATCTTCTGGTATGCGAATATGCACAACTTGACTATAAGGCTCTGTTTCAACTGCGGGTGGTAATCCGACACTGGTATCTGGATTTATTAGAGCTGGACCTGGAAATGGATAAGGGATACACTGTGAGTAACTTACAAAATAAGCACTTAACAATAAAAAAAGAGTTAATACAATGGATTTCATAAAGTGTAAATTTAAAAAATGATACTGATTTATCTGCAATATTACAAATTTAAGTAGTAAGTTGGTGCAATAGATGCAGCATCTCTTCGGCTTATGAGAGTCTGTTTTTGATTTTTAGTTTTCTAAGAGGTCTATATTTTTTTACATCCAAAACATCTGCTATTTTTCAATCGAACGATTAACACATTTTTACGTTTTTTACTGCGATACATCAATCGATTTTCCTATTTTCGTAGGCTTTTTATAGCGTTCGCATTTTTAGAATTAATTTTTATTATCCATGATTCAAAAGTTTACTTTCTTAAGTTTAATCCTATTTATTTTCACTTCAAATTCATTCGCACAAATTACTGATAAACAACCTCTTTCAGCTAAAAATTATAACGAATGGAAAAGCATTTCTAAAACTGCACTTTCCAACGATGGCAAGTGGATTAGTTATGAAATAAATCCTCAAAAGGGGGATGGTTATATTTATCTATATTCCGTTGACAGCATGCGAACCGACTCTTTTAAAAGAGGAACAAGTGGCATTTTTACTGCTGATAATCAGTACTTAATATTTACCAAAGGAGTCCAATACGATACCCTTCGACAACTTAAATTGCGTAAAACGCCCAAAGGTAAAATGCCAAAAGATACCCTATGTTTAAAACCTCTCGGTGGCGATACCCTCATCCAAATACCTATGATGGAAGGGCTTAAATATGCTGAAAATAAGGTTGACTATATTGCCTTCATCAATAAAGCTGAGCCTGTAAAGACGGTACAACCTAAGAAAAAATGGAAATGTCGACTTTTCAAATCAAAAAAAACTGTGGTAGTACTTAAAGAGATTGAACAAGAAGGCGACGATATTAAGATTTTGCAACCCTCCTCCGGCAGAAGTTTTCAATTAAAAAAGGTGGATGAATATGAGTTTAACTACTACGGAAATTATTTGTTTGCACTTTATCAAAACAAACTCGATAGTCTTGAAGAGGTGGTGATTACCCGCCATCAGCTCGATTCAAATCGCGTTGATACCCTTTTTAAGACCATAGGTTTTGGCAAAGATTTAAGCATCGATCGTTCAGGTAATCAAGCTGTTTGGTTTGTATCAACAGACACCTTGGAAAAAAGTAGAAATTATGAGATGGTTTATTGGAACCACGATTCAATTACAACCTTCAAATTAGATTCCAATTCCGCATCCATGCCCAAGGGATTTGGACCTTCAACCTATCAGAAACCCTATTTCGATTACTCAGGTTCTGCCTTGTTTTTTGGCATTGCTCCCCTACTCCGTCCTGAGCCAAAAGACACTTTATTGGAAGATGAAAAGTGTCAAGTGGATGTTTGGAATTATCAGGATGATTGGTTGCAACCACAACAAAACCTTATGGCCAAACAAATGAAAAGGAACTCCTTCCTTTCTGTTTTTTACCCTAAAAATGGACAGTGGGTGCAGTTAGAAGACAGTACTGTGAGTTCAGTTAGACCCTCCATTGTTGAAAAAACCAACAAAGCGGTTGGCATTGATTCACGAAAATATGCCCGTGAAATGAGCTGGGACGATTCCTATAACGATTACTATATTAATGATTTAGAGACTGGAATCAACTTTCTTGTTGTTAAGCATTTGAATGGGACTTTCCGTTTGTCTCCCAAAGCCAATTATGCCGTTTATTTTGAGCCCAAAGAAAAGAAATGGTATTCCGTTTCTACATCAGATCTCAAAAAAGTTGTACTGAATCAAAATCTCAATGTTAACTTCTACGATGAAGATTACGACATGGCTGGCGATCCCTCTGATTACGGCATTTCGGGTTGGTATGCTGACGGAAATTATGTGGTGATTAACGACCGCTACGACCTGTGGAAATTCAGGTTGGATGGTTCTGAGTTGCCTGTAAATCTTACAAAAGGTTACGGGCGAAAACATGATACCCGTTTTAGTTCAATAGATTTTGATCCTGAAGAACATATTTATTTTGACGAGGAAAATCCTAAAATGCTTATGGGTTTCAATGAAAAAGTAAAAAGTTCGGGTTATTTTAATTTATGCCTTGATAGTGCAAATAACCCTTATCGATTAATTCATAGCCATCACAGTTATTATCAACCTATTAAAGCCAAAAATTCGGAAACTTTAGCTTTTAGAAGGTCAAGTTTTACTGAGTTTCCTAATTTACTTGTAACCAATACTTCATTTAAAGATGTAAAGTGTATCACAAACGCAAACCCTCAACAACAAAACTATCTTTGGGGCACGGTGGAGTTGGTGAACTGGAAAGCCTTTGACGGCACACCATATCAAGGACTTTTATACAAGCCTGAAAATTTTGACAGCACCAATTCGTATCCTATGATTGTATATTTTTACGAAAAGTACAGCGACGACATTCACAATCACTATATCCCCCGCCCCAGTTACAGTACCATTAATTTCACTGAATATACAAGCAATGGATACCTTGTTTTTGTTCCAGATATTACCTACAAAATTGGTCATCCAGCCCAGTCTGCCTACAACAGCATCGTTAGTGGAACTGAATTTCTAAAGAAAAATTCTTGGGTAAACGCCAAAAAAATTGGTATTCAAGGGCAAAGTTGGGGTGGTTATCAAGTAGCCATGTTGGTTACGATGACCAATATTTTTGCTTGTGGTGAGGCGGGAGCCCCCGTTAGCAATATGACCAGTGCTTACGGCGGTATTCGTTGGGGTTCGGGAATGAGCCGAGCTTTTCAATATGAAAAAACGCAAAGTAGAATTGGAAAAACTTTATGGGAATCCACCGATCTTTATATAGAAAATTCTCCTCTTTTTCATGCCCCAAAGGTACAAACACCCTTGCTAATCATGCACAACGACATGGATGGCGCCGTACCTTGGTATCAAGGTATTGAATACTTCTCAGCCCTGCGACGATTGGATAAAAAAGTTTGGATGCTGACCTACAACGACGACGACCATAATCTTATGAAATGGCCAAACCGAGTTGACTTAAGCATCAGAATGCAACAATTTTTCGATCATTACCTCAAAGAGGCTCCCATGCCCGTGTGGATGAGTAAGGGAATTCCTGCTTGGGAAAAAGGAAAGAATAATGGATATCAACTGTCAGAGTAATTTTATCATTTTTTATGGAACAACAAGAAGGAATCAAATCCAATTCGGTCTTAGATTTTATTAGAATAGCGCACGAATACTGTATCTTTACAGAAAGTATGTCGGGAAAGTTAATGCCGGAGGTGGTAGGATTTTATCAAAAACTATTGCCTTTAGTTTACTTAAAAGCAGCCCTTTTGCCTCAAATTGAAGCTGAAAGTGAAGATGATTTTTATGAAAGATATGTTACCGAAGAACATTGGGAAAATGTTTTTACCGATGGCAAACTTATTTTTGGCATCGACGAACATTTCTTTCTGCTCGATGGCAATGGAGACACCTTAAAAAGCAGTATTTCAGAATCTTTAGCCGATATCTATCAAGAGTTGAAAGACTTTATTATTCTTTTTCAAAATCATCGAAATGCGGCCAAAGAATCAGCTCTTATTGCAGTGCGAGCAAACTTTATCGATCGATGGGGGCTTAGAATTACCGAACTTCTGCCCCAACTTCACAGGCTGATGTATGCATCAGAATTGCAAAATTCAGCAGAGGAAGATTTATACAATTAGTTTGGAATATAAATTGATAATACAATTCGTTCAAAAAATTAACCTAAACCTTGACCTATAAACATTTAAACCATGAAGAGAATTATTTTTTCAGCAATTTTGTTTCTTTTTGTTAGCCAATTAATGGCTCAGAAATCGGGCTACAACATTCAAGTCAAACTCCGAAACAATCAGGATACCAGTATTTTACTTGT
>DZDC01000011.1:27037-31097 GCA_022736595.1 Draconibacterium orientale
GATTTTTACAATTATCTAAAAATGGTCAATAAATATGGTAAAAATGATCGAGAAATCAACGAGCAAATTAAAGCTGCTGAAGGAAATGCTGCATTGCAAGACTCGCTCAAAAGCAAGGCAATAAAGCTTAGTGAGGAGGTTAATAAAACCAAAGAAGATTTTATTACTGCTCACCCAAACAACTTATTCTCAGTAATATTAAAAGCCAGTCGTGAACTCGAAATTCCAAAAGATCTTGTGCTCCCCACTAAAGCTGACGGAACGCCAGACAGTAATTATCTTTACACTTATTATAAACAACATTTTTTCGATGATTTTGACTTTTCCGACGAACGCCTTCTACGGACGCCAATTTATGCTTCAAAAATCAAAAAATATTACAAAAATGTCTTGGTGCAACGCCCTGATACTTTGATAAAAGAATCCATTAGTATGATCGAAAAAGCCAAAGCCAATAAGGAGACCTATAAATTCAATATTTGGTATTTTACTTACGATGCTGAAAGTAGCCAAATTATGGGAATGGATAAAGTATTCGTGGAACTCGGAAAAAAATATTACATCAGTGGTGAAGCATTCTGGATGAACGACAAACTTATGGAACGCATGACAACGCGAATTAACACCCTCGACCGTTTACTCATCGGTAAAACCGCGCCTAATCTCATCATGCAAGACACCCTGCTCAATCTAAAAAGCCTTTTAGAAGTTAAAGCAAAATATACAATGATCTTGTTTTGGGATCCCGACTGTGGACATTGCAAGCACGAAATTGGGGATTTAGTTAAGTGGTACAATGAAGAGGGAGCCCAATACAACGTTAAAGTTTTTGCAGTTTGTAGCGATACCAATATGGCTAAAATGAAACAAAAAATTAGAGAATATAAGATTCAAGATTGGATTCATGTGGATGGACCACGAAGTTTAACAGAAAACTATCACGATCTTTACGATATCAACTCTACCCCAATCCTCTACTTGTTGGATGAAAAGAAATTGATTCTTGCAAAAAAACTAAACGCAAAACAAACTACCGATTTCATTAAAAGGGATTTTGAAATGAAGAAAGAAGAAAAGGATTAGATTATTTAATTCCGATAATCTTAAGTTCGGTCCTTCGATTTAAAGCACGGCCCTCTTCGCTCGAATTTTCGGTGAAGGGGGCCTTTTCGCCATAGCCTTTGTATGCCAGTTGATTGGCTTTAATCCCTTTCACCACAAGATAATCATAAACCGCTTTAGCCCGTTTTTCGGATAATTTTTGGTTATCAACTTCGGAACCCACATCATCGGTATGTCCGCCAATTTCAACAATTATTGTAGGATTATTGATCAATAAGTCCATAACCTTTTTAAGCTCAACTTCTGATTCTGGTTTAAGGTCAAAGCTCAGGGTTGCAAAGAAAACATTATTTAAAACAATGGTTTGATCCAGCTTTAAAGGCTTAAGACTCACATTTTTTAAATAGGGTTTTTGAACCGAATAATCTCCAGGCTCCAACTTAAAATTCTCACTATGAAACAGATATCCTTCCTTATTAACGTTTAGCGCCAGACTGGAATTGGTAGGAATAACCACCATAAATGAACCTGTGGCTGCATCCGATTCGGATTGTATAATCATGGTATTGGTGGCCAAATCAAACAACTCAAAAGCCGCTTTTATTGGTTTTTTAGTCTGCTCATCTACCAGAATTCCTTTCATATAATTCACAGGATTGGGCCTAATATGGGTGTCCAACTCAAAATAAAATATATCATACTTACCTTCACCTCCATTCTGCTGACTCGAAATATAAGCCAAATCCCCTCTTGAGTTGATTAGTATTCCCATTTGATTTTCCTTATCATTCAGAGGATAACCCAGATTTATGGGACTACTCCACTTGCCATTTTTATCTCTCTTGCACATGTACAAATCATAATTCCCCATTCCCAAATGACCATTGGACGAGAAATAAAGGGTTTGCCCGTCGGGATGGATGAATGGAGTCATTTCAGAACCTTTGGAATTAACGTTATTTCCTAGGTTTTGAGCATTTCCCCAAATGCCATATTCATCCATTTGCACCATCCAAATATCGCTATTTCCCAAGCCACCAGAGCGATTGCTAACATAGTACATGCTTTTGCCATCGGAGCTTAAGCACGGGTTGGAATCCCAACTAGGGCCATTGACTCCAGGCCCCATATTAACTGGGGTAGTCCATCCATTTCCTTTCCGATACGAAATATAAATATCGCATCTTCCTAATCCATCATCGCGATGAGAAGCAGTAAAAACCATTTTAATTCCATCTGGAGAAATATTCATAGCACCTTCATTTCCATGAGTATTAAACTGATTTGACATGGCTCTGGCAAAGCTCCATACCCCATTTGGATCTTTATAACTAATAAAAAAATCTTCCTCATCAGGCATCGATTTCTGAGTTACCTCATTCACCTTCTTCATTTTTCGGGTAAAAATCAACGTATTTTCGTCGGTACTGATGCTGTTAATGTATTCTTCTTGGCTGGTATTGATGTTGGTTCCAATATTGATGGGGTTGAAATTCAAAGGATGTGAAATTTGGTATAAACAAAATTCCGACTGTTCCAATTCGTGTTCAATCTGAGTGTTAAGTCGTTTGTCTTTATTAGGATGATTGTAATACTGCAAATAATGATTGTAAGAATTTTTGTAATCACCTAGCTCATACTCTTTGCTTGCAATTATATACAATACATTGGGATAAAAATCGGGGTTTATCATGGCCGCCTTCCTATAGTAATAAAGACTTTGTGAATTCTTCTTCTGAAGTTCCATGATTTGACCTCCCAAAAGATAGGCCTCAATAAAGGTTGAATCAGCATCTAAGGTCAAATCAACATCCACCATAGCTTCATTAAATTTCTGAGCCTCAAAAAAGGTTAAAGCTCTTTTAAAAGATTTTATGGCTTTTTTTGATGTGGAAGTAAACTCCTCTTTGCTTTTGGATTGACCAAAAGAATTTATAGCAAATTTGAATTGAAAAATTCCAATAAAAAGGATAAGCAAGATATAGATTCGCATTGAATGATAAAGGTTAAATAAATGAGTAACGAAATTAAACTTAATTTGTTACCCACAATCATTACCAGCGATTATTTCTATTTTTTTTGCGACCGTATTTTTTACGTTGTTTCAAAGCTTTTTTATTGGCTTTGGTCTTCATGATCACATGGTTATTTTTATTGTACTCTCTGATGGAAGGATCAGGAGATTTTCCATTGTACCGAGGATTGGAATTGGGTACAATATGGCTAGGTAGATCAAATTTATAGGTTGCGCCTAAAACCAGATTTCCAACACTTTCGTAACGAGTACTTTCAATCACAAAGGCATCTAACTTATTGGTATTCACAAAATACCTATTCCATTCAAAAAATAACGTGATGCTTTTATTCAATTTATAGGTTGCCCCTAAACCAATAGGAATAGTGGTTTCAGTCATTCTCTGATAACCATTTCCATACTTTGAAATCTTGTATCCAGTACTACCGATTTGTATTCCAGATTGTAAATCGTATGCATTTGAGCGAGTCTCCGAAAATCCAATACCTATATAAGCATAACTGCTCCATTTGCGATACTTGTCTTCGCCTAAAAAAGCATTGGACCAGTCAAAAACCACATTGGTCGTATATAAAAATAAATCTCCCTGAAAACGAGCATTTAACTTTTCGTTGCGACCAGCCAACTGTGCATATTCAAATATACCTTTCACCCCCCAAATGGGAGTAAACATCTTGTTAATAAGAATGCCACCACCAAATTTACGATCTTGATAAAAATAGCTACTGAAAGGGGTATTATTTAAAAATGAATTTTGATTCTCTGATAGGTCACCATGAAAGTTTGCAGTATTTACAAATACACCAAATTCCCAGTATTTTCCAAAAGGATAATTTTTCCCAGCTTGAGCTAAAAGCGATACAATTACCAATAAGTTGATAGCAATAAATAATCGTAAAATACTATAATTCATATATTTAATCAAAATTCAATCTTTCTAATGGAGCGACTGCAAAATTAGCT
>DZDC01000241.1 GCA_022736595.1 Draconibacterium orientale
ACGCTTTGTTAGGCGGGTTTTTGTTTTTAAGACACTCTTGCCAATATCCCAACTTTGGATATTCTGAATTGGGATATAAAATTTACCCATGAAAAGAAGTGACGCACATAATCAATTGCGGGATGCCTTACTTGAAACAAGGCGCAAACGGGGTTTAACTCAAGTAGAGATTGCCGCTCTTCTGAATAAACCGCAATCTTTTGTCTCTAAATATGAAAGTGGCGAAAGACGCTTAGATGTTATCGAATTTCTTGAAGTCTGTAAAGCACTAAAAGTAAACCCTGCAACAATTATTCAGCAATTGGAGATAGATGATGACTAAAACGCAGTCGATTCTGAAACGATGGGGAATAACCGAACGTGAACTTACTGAACTCGTAGACCAAAATCCAAGTTTGCGCGGAATTTTGTTGGGCTATGTTGCAGAAAAGAAATTTCATGATAATTACTTGAGTCATCCTGATATTTCTGAAAAAGGGAAAGACGATGACCATGATAGAAAAAAGAAGGGAGACCGACGAATAGTTTATAAAGGTCATACTTTTCTTATTGAAGTTAAGAGTTTGCAAACAAATAGCGTGAAAAAATTAGGCGGCGATAGTTGGATAGGGAAAGCCCAAGTAGATGCAAGCGACAGACGAGTTGTTACTTTCCCTAATAAAAGCAAATTGAATACAACTTGTTTGCTCAGAGGTGAGTTCGATTTGTTGGCTGTCAATTGTTTTGCTTTTGGTGAGCAATGGCACTTCGCTTTTGCTCTCAATTCAGAATTACCTGAAAACACTTATGTAAAATATACGGCATATCAGCGAAAACATTTGTTGCCATCCCTTATTACTGTTGAATGGGCTTTGCAACCACCTTTTACAGACAACCCTTTTACTCTACTCGATAAATTAATCAGGCAAAAATCATCTTGAACGAGGTAATGATTTTTTCTTGCCGTTTTGAGGTGTTTTGATAAACACAAGAAAATAACTGTGATTCTTTCGAGCATGTTTTTGTTTTATCAAGCGTGAAATTCCTGCTTTGTTAGTTCTAACCACAACAAAAAGGTCTTTGGTATAAAACCCCATTTTTTCATAGTGATTTATTATTTCAACGTGGGTTAGCCACTGACGATTTGCGGATACTTCATCTTGACATTTAACAATCAATACGCCATTTGACTTTAGCACTCGATACGCTTCTGCGCCTGCTTTGAAATAAAGGTCTGTCACAGCGGCGTGCCATTTTGGTCCCCCGTTATCTTCGTCACCATTTGAATAATATTCTCGAAAAGCAGAAAATGAGCCATTGCCTGCTTTGTGTTCTTTGTTGTTTCGTAGCAATCCTTCCATATAAGGCGGGTCTAAAACTAGCGCGTCAAAACTTTCATTCTCATACGGTAATTTTCTGCAATCAACCCCATTAGCAATATCACTCTTGGTGAGTTCATATTTTGACAAATCTACATTTCGCCAGAATACCCCATTACCATAAGTAACGTCAGCAATTTTTGAACCTTCAGAAACGTGTAAAGTGAGTAATTGAGGGAATATATCGGAATTGCCGTTAACAGATGCAGACATAATAACATCTGTTGTCGAGATTCCGCCTTGAACTCTTTTTTTGGAGTCATTTTTTTTCTGTTCAAGAAAATCTAATTGTTTTACAGTCATGCTAACAATAATATCCTATTTTGGGTTAAGAGACAAGGGAATGGAGTTACCCGCCTAACGGTTTGC
>DZDC01000103.1 GCA_022736595.1 Draconibacterium orientale
AATTTATTTACTATATGAACCAACAACTACTCGAAAAATATCTCTGGGGTGCGGCAATTACCTTGCGAGGGACGATAGATGCCTGAGATTACAAACAATATATTTTCCTTTGCTCTTTTTTAAGCGAATATGCGATGTGTATGACGAAGAATTTGAGCAAGCACTGAAAGATAGCGACAACGATTTGGATTTTGCCGAATTCGAAGAAAACCATCGTTTTCAATTGCCTAAAGGAAAACACTGGAAAGATATACGCGAAACCACTGTAAACGTTGGAATGGCGATACAAGATGCCATGCGTGAAATCGAAAAAGCCAATCCTGATAAACCCAAATTACACATTAGTATAATTTGCCCTCTGGGTCAACGAATGCAATCCTTTTGGAATGGCTATATCGAAGTTAACCTTGTCAAAAAAAAACAATAAAATTGAGTTTATTCGTCATTATGCAATGGGATTTGACTAATGCATAATCAGGGCTAAACAAAAACCCAAAACCAAATCGTATCATTCAGTTTTGGGTATTGTTTAGTGATTTTTACTTTTGATAGTTCGCCTATTTGCCTTTGGTTTCTTGAGATAGCTGAATTATACTAGAAAAGTACATAGCAAAAGAGCGGTACAAAAAGTGGGTCCATTTGCCGAAGGGAACAATAAGTACTGCCCATTGAACCAAGATAGTAATATGAAGTAGATACAGCCAAAAATTAGCGGCTAGTAAATCGAAATCAATAAACAATCGAACTACAAAAGCAGTGAATCCCATCAAGAAAAGCCAAATTACGAATAGCCAATCAGAAGGCTGGGAGTGTTTGTTTAGTTCCTTATCTTTATTAACTCTACTATACATAAAATGCGCGGTAACTATGAAAACCACAGCACTTTCGATATAGCCAAGTGCAATGATGAAGAAATTTTCGGTACCAAACCAATCAAGAACCACCGTAGTGAAAAGCAAGGTAAGGTAACCAAAAACTAAGATAAGATGCTCAAACCAACGAGTTTGACTATTGCTACATCCGAGTGTCCTTTTTTGAGTAAACATGTGAATAAACAATTCGCCAATCCCTTTAAAATAGACCGCAATAGGAATATTTCGTTTAGGTTTAAAAATCACTAAGTACCACATTCTTATCAGGTTAGGAGTTAAAATAACCATAAAAACACCGAGAATGGCAAACATTTCGAAAAGGTGACCGTAATGCATAATGGTTTCCATTTCAAAATTGAGTTTAATTGCCAAACCAATAACAGCCAATGCCGTAAGCACAAAAGCTAAAATCGTAGCTGGCAAATATTTGTAAAGCAAACCTGATAAACCTGTCCAATCGTATTTAGCAGTTAACCAACGGCGCAAAGCCATCATTAACTCCCCTGGATTGGCACCACGAGGGCAGTACAAACTACAGTCGCCACAGTAATAACACAACCAAGGGTCAAGGGAGCTAGTCACTTTCTCCTCCAGGCCTACCACCGAAGCTCTCACCATCATTCGAGGAAAAGAGTTATCCTCAGTGGAAAGTGAGCAAATGGCAGTACAATTGCCACAATTATAGCAAGCACTAAAATCGTTGCCGCCATATTTTTTAAGTTCATCTAAAAATTCAGGATTAATCTTCGCCATGATTTTGTTGCTTTTTCAGTTCATAATAAAAAAATTCATCATTATCGTCAATCTCACCGGTTTTCACATCACCATATTTGCGAAGGGTCATCAGATAATACGTAACCTCGTTGATTGGCAATTGAGTAGCTTTTGCGAGTTCGGGCAGGGTCATCGGCCCTTCTTCTAAAGCAGCCAAAATTTGCTTCTTCATTGCTGAATATGTTTTGCGCCTTTGCTTTGCTTGCTCGCTTACCTGTATCTTGTCTTTTACGAGATTGAGCGTTTTGGTTTTATTGGAAGCCATAATTAAAATGTTTTAGTTTAGTTTTAATCAATTAATGCATCAATCATGCTTTCGATTTCTCGGTTGGTATATCCGATAAGGTCGATGGCATCCGTAGGGCAAACAGGTAAACACATTCCGCAACCTTTGCAATTAGCATTATTTACCATTGCCACTTCTTTGCCATCAATGCTAGTTTTGAGAATTGCACCAAATGGACAAGCATCGGCACATTTTCCACACCAATCGCACTGAGCAATATGGATTACCGCCAAAGTGGGTTCGAGCTCTATTTCTCCTTTGCTAATCAATGAATTAGCTTTTGAAGCAGCGGCCAAACTTGATTTGAGCGATTCGGTGATATTCTTTGGGGATTGACATGCTCCAGCAATCAATACCCCGTCGATAACGGTTTCAACGGGACGTAATTTTGGATGTATTTCATTGAAAAACTTATCTCTGCCAATAGGTACTTTCAGAATATCAGCAATAGAGTTATCCTTGCGAGGCACCATACCAGTTACTAAAACCACCAAATCAACTGGAATATCCAATTCTTCTTTGGCAGTCAATAAATCAACGACTTTGATTATTGTTTGCTTACCATTTTTGGAAATTATAGGCTCCTTTTTAGGATCAAATTCTACGTAAACATCGCCATTTTTAGATGATTCGGTATAAAGCAATTCCTGTTTACCATAGGTACGAATACCTCGGTTCATGTGATATGATTTAATATTGTATTTCCGGTGAATCTGAATCGCAGTATGAATCGCAGAAGTGCAGCAATACCTTGAACAATATTTATTATCACCTTTAATTTGCAGACTTCCAACGCAATAGATAAAACCAATAGTTTTAATTTCCTTATCACGGTAAATTAATTTATTGGGGCTTAATTCCACTAAACGTTTAAATTGTTGAAGGGTAATAACGGTGTCGATGGTTTTGTAACTAAATTCATTTTCGGACGGTTCATAGGGATCAAAACCTGTGCTTAGTAAAATGGAACCTACGGTAATATTTTCTATTAAAATCTCTTGATTTAGATTGATACTATTGCAAACTTCCAGACATTTTCCGCATTTGGTGCAATTAAGCATGTCTATTGCAGCAATATGTGGAAATTCTGACTCATAATTTTTATAGATGGCTTTGCGTTTATTCAAGCTAAAATTGAACTCATCGTCAACAGAAACAGGGCAAATTTCAATGGCTTTGTCAAATGCACCAATTTTACATTCTTGAGTAACAAAGCGAGGGGTAATTTTGAGTTGCAGATTGTAATTACCAACACTGCCAGAACGTGCTATCAATTCAGTGCCGGTATAAAGGGTAATCATTGGGTGATCGATAACGGTTTCATAAAGCTTTTTAACGATTTCTTCGCCGTTTTTTTCTGAAACGAACAATTGTCCCCATTGCGACACACGACCGCCAATAAAATGTTCTCTCTCAATAAGATCCACATGTGTTCCCATATCAGCAAGCTCCACCGCAGCCCGAAGTCCACTAACTCCGGCGCCAATGATGGCTACCTTGTTATGCGCTTCAATTTTGAGTGGTGTAAGTTCTTGAGACTCGATAACTCTAGCAATACCCGCTTTTACCAATTGGATAGCCTTTTCGGTAGCAGCGGCTGGTGTATCACTATGTGCCCATGAACCTTGCTCACGGATATTTACCTGCACATAGTTATATTTATTTAAACCACCCCGAACAGCCACATTTCTGAAAGTCTGTAAGTGAAGTTTTGGTGAACATGAAGCCACAACAATGGCATCTAATTCTTGCTTTTTGATATCATCCACCATGTCTTTTTGGGAAGAATCTGAGCAAGCAAACATAGTAGTGCGCGATAAAAAGACGACCTCATCACTAGCAATACTTTCTCTAACTTTTTCTACATCAATATGATCGGCAATATTAGCGCCGCAATGACAGATATAAACTCCTATTTTTTTCTTCATGATAACCTCCTTATATAACTTGCAGTTTCAGACGATGCAGCACCAGCCGATAAAATTGAATCAGGGATATCCATTGGACCAGAAGCAGTACCTGCAACAAAAACTCCAGGAATACTTGTTTGAGATGGATTTTCTAATTCTTTAACTTGTTTCACATAATTGAAAGGATCTGTTTCAAGATTTAAGCCTGGAAACAGCTCTACAATACCTTTATTGGCAAGAATTCCAGTAGAAAGAACCACAAGATCATGTTCTGCTTCTTTCACTTTTCCTTTGTAAACATCCTCGAAACGGACAATTAAATTACCATTTTCTTTTTCAGTAATCTTAGCCACTTTGCCTTTTACAAAATCAACGCCCATACTTCGAGCCTGTTGATAAAATTCATTGAAACCTTTACCAAAAGCACGAATATGCAAATAATAAATAGTAACGTCGGCCATGGGTAAGGCTCCCATAATTAATTGAGCCTGTTTGATGGAATACATGCAGCAAATTTGAGAACAGATAGGATTTCCAACTGTTTCATCTCTCGAACCTGCACAAAGTACATAGGCGATGTTATTAGGCATTTTACCATCTTTAGGACGCAAAACTGAATTAAAAGGCCTGGTAGGAACCAATTGTCTTTCCATTTGAATGGCGGTAACCACGTTTTTATTTTGCTCGAAGCCATAATTAGGCAATTTCTTTGGGTCGAACATATCGTAACCAGTAGCTACAATTACCGCTTTAAATTCGATAGGAATTTCTTGAATCACTTGAGTAAAATCGATGGCTTCGGCCAAACATGCCTTTTCGCAGGCACCACAAAGAATGCAATTATCCATATCGATGTTAGCAACCCTTGGATTGGCAATACTGAAAGGAATGTAAACTGCCTTGCGACCTACCAAGTCGTGCTGGTATTGGTCTTCCACTATAACGGGGCAGGCATTTTCGCAGTCTTCGCATCCAGTACAAATATCTTCATTTACATAGCGAGGTTTTTTGAAAACGGTAGCTGTAAATAGTTTATCGCTTTGCTTCTTAATATTTTTAACCTCACTGTAGGTGTAGATTTTAATATTAGGGTGTCTTGCAGTTTCCGAAACTTTTGGAGTAGTAATACAAGCAGCACAATCAAGGGTAGGAAAAACTTTGCTTAGGTGAATCATTTTTCCACCTAGCGACAAATCTTTCTCAACCAATACAACACTAAAACCCATATTAGCAAGGTTTAGAGCTGCCTCACCACCCGCAATACCTCCGCCTATTACAAGGGCATCGTATTGTTTTTTTATCACAGTAGTCTCTGGCATTTGTTTAAATATTTCTTAGGTTTAGTTTATCTTATTTCGTGTTAATTCTTCCACAAAATTGTTCATGTGTTTGACAAATGGCTCGGCACAAACCGAACAAATGGCAGCCATTTTAAGTTTTGCAGGGCTAATTCCCTTTTCCTTCATCAGGATATGAGTTTGAGCAATAATGTCTGATGTTTTTTCAACACAACTCTCACTGAATGAGCAGTCGGTTCCATCGGCTGCAATGAAAACACCATCATAACCTTTTTCGAAAGCACGCAAAATCCATTTAGGTTTTACAGCACTAGAGCAAGGCAATGGAATTACATAAACCGTTGGAGGATAATGCAATTTCAACAGACCCGCCAAATCAATGGCAGGGTCTGAAATCTTTTCAGTGGAAAACACCAGCACTTTAATCGCTGTATTTTTGGTGGTTTCTGACATCTTAGGTTGTTTTTAGTTTTAAAATTAATTTTTTCTCAAATACATTTTAAAATAGCCATCTTCTTCAAGATCACCTAAATAATCATATCCTTTTTTCTCTGCCCATTTAGGGATATCTTTCTTGGTACCGGCATCAGCGGATAATATTTCCATAATTTCTCCGTCTTCGATTTCGCCGATTGCTTTTTTAGCGGCCAAAAGTGGTCCTGGACATGCTGTTCCTCTTGCATCTACTGATTTTGCAATTGCTAATGCTTTTAATTCTTGTTCTGTCATAATAATAATCTCCTTATTTTTAAATGATTAATAAATAGTGTTGTTAAATTAAAAAATGAATGTCTGCTGCTTTGGCAGCATCAATATATTCGCCTATTCCGATGATTCCGTCAACGATGTCAATCATATCTTCTTCTTTTGATCCTCCCCAAATTTTTCCGGCAAGGCTACAAACCCAAATATTAACGGGGGTCATTTCTTTAGCCATTGCAAAATATTCCATCCATGTGGGGCTATTGACTGATTTGAGCGCATTTACAAAATGGTCGATGCCTTGTGAAGGTTCACTCAGGTAGGGTTGGTTATTTTCGTTTCCTTTCACAAACCACTGAGCAGCTTGAAGAAGAACATAAACATCCACTTCCATGTCATCAGCTGCGGCACCACTTAGGATAACACCTGCTGAGGTTAATTTGTCGATACTTCCGGAATATAATCCGATACACATTTTTGCCATGATAATTTAAAATTTTAAAATTTTTGAACTTAGTTATTTGTACTAAATAGGGGTAAAACTCAACCTCCACAGCCTCCTGAAGAAGCTTTTTTGGCCGGAGCAGCACCCACTGGAGCACCACTTCCTTTTTCAATCAATTGTGGAAAATTAGCAGCCCACTGGTCAAAACCACCTTCGATGACCCTAACTTTTCCGAATTTCAATGCGCGGAGATTAATAGCCGAGAGTATCGCCCGTTTATCGGTTCCAGAATACAAGTACAAATGGTCTCTCCTGTTTGTCAATTGATCCGAAAACTCCAATAAACCACGTGGAACGTTAATGGCACCTTTAATATGACCGGCCTCGAACTCTTCGGGCTCACGCACATCTACTATTTTAATGCCTTCGATGTGATTAGCTATACAATCATTAACTTCACTAGCTATGGCCATGGTTACTTCTCCCCGTTTTGCATCAAGCATTTTGTCGGTAGAACCATAAACCGTTTTATCGAGTTTAGTACATTGACTGAACAATAACGGGAAAACGAACAGGATAATAATATTCTTAAGATTTTTCATAATAAACTAGGATTATCAATTAACTATTATTTGGTTTTCCATTCATTGTAACCACCATCATAGATTTTTACATTTTTGTAACCAAGACCAACCATGGCGAGATAAACTGTTCCAGCTCTGGCACTTGAAGCGCAGTAAAGGATTATTTCTTTATCTTTTGAAATTTTATAATCCGCTAAAACCTTTTCTATTTCGGCTTTTGATTTTAAAACTGAAGTAGCTTCCACAAAAAAGTTTTTGTTTTCCATATTAATTGCACCAGGGATATGACCTTCAGCGTATTCACTAGCACTTTGAACATCCACGATAATTGTTCCTGCATTTTTCAATTTACCTTTTACGTAGTTGTAATCAGCAAAAATGCTTGGATTTAATTTGGTATTAACCTTAACAGCTGGTTTTGTACTGGGGGTTTTAGTTACAGGTCCTCTTGCGGTGCGCCATCCAGTGAGATGTCCATCCAGAATTTTTACATTTGGATAGCCCAAATATTTCAGTAACCAATAATAATAACCCGCATTTACATATTTACCATTGTCATAAATGATGATAGTCTTCGCAGGGTCAAGGCCTTTAGAACCGAGAATGTTCATTACCTCAGTAGTGCTTTTCATTGATCCTTCAACTTTTCCATCTACAAATAGAAGTTTAAGTTCTATATTTATCGCATTGGTAACGTGAACTTTGGTATAGTCCTCTGCATTACGGCACGACAAAAAGATATAATCTTGGCTATTTACCAATTTAGTGGCATCTTTTGCAAAAATGATGTCAAATTGGGCACTCAAAGTTGTTGTAATAAAGAGTAAAATAGCGATACTAAAAGTTTGAATATAATATTTCATAATTTAAAAATTTAAATAATTAGAATTTAGCTTGAATTTGAACTGCAATCATATCATTTTGAAGCTCGATTGGTTGCTCAGCACGATATAAATAGTTGATTTG
>DZDC01000012.1:0-8283 GCA_022736595.1 Draconibacterium orientale
ATCGGGATTAAAATCGAAGTCCAACGAAGAAAAAGCAATTTTTAGAACTCCCGTACACTTTAGTTAACCAATAGGCTGCTATTTTTTTTTCAAAAAGCCAGCCTTTAAAATCACTATATCATGATTAACTTTTGTAATTCATTTTAGCTCCTTTCAGTTGCGGTAAAGCTTTTGTTACTTTTTTGCTGAAGCCCAAAAAAGTATTCAAAACTTGTGCTGAGCTGAGCCAACCCTGAGCGAATCGCTTGCCCTGAGCGTAGTTGAAGTAAAGGCAGCCGCGTTGCAAAAATGGCTAAAAATTGAAAATATCAAGCTAAAACACATATCCCAGCAGCTATCGCGGATCTCCTTTTAGCCTCCAAAGAAAGTTTTCCTTCTTTTTCAAGGAGAAATCAAAGTGCTTTGAAGTCTAACGTTCGTAGAACAAAATTTGTTTTTTAACGCTTGCTATTCCCAATTTTCTTAACGCCATTTTCACAAGGCGGAGTAATTCCTCCTGCGTAAGAATTAGGGAGCCATCGCACCGATTTTGCATGCTTCATCGGTATTAAGTGCAAGAATTATGAATTATTCATTTTGCCCAAGTTGTTTTGCAATTGGGTTTCATCCTTCAAAGCCATGAGCTCCCTCGCGCCTTGGGAACGGCCAAAAAGCGAGGCCGACGGGCTGTGAATTGCGTTGCTTTAGATTTGCCGCAGGGCGAGATCCCGAAGAATGAGGGATGAGTTTTTAAGAAGGACAAGGAGCCAACTATTCTAAAGCGCCGAAATTCAACTTTTTTTACCAAAAACCATAAGCTAGTCTAGGTCATTCTTAAACTCCCTGCTTGGCAAATATTAAGCAGGGCAAGAGCGGGCGGGCTTTTTTTGGCCTTGATCTTTTTGTTACTTTTTGTATCAAGACAAAAAGTATGTGCTCTATTGAATTAGATAATATTGCTATAACTCTAATTATTAGTAATATAGATGAATTTAAAATCTATTGTATTTTTTGTCTTGTATTTAGAGAAGAAACATTAGTCTTTCCAAAAAGCATAATAATTAAACCATTGATAAGGATATTCCCTAAGTCTTTCTTCCATCTGAAAAATATAGTTTTTCAAAATTTCTGTGATCTGAGCATCCCTTTCTTGAGGTTTCCCGTAATTGGGATATCGCTGTGGTTTTGTGGCAGTAAAAGAATAATGGGTAGCCGTTTGCTTCATAGCCGAAACAAAGGTTAAAGGCACTTGATACTTCATGCTCATATAAAAAGGACCCGTTGGAAAGAGTGCATTATGGCCAAAAAAGGGCACTTCCATTCGCTTGGCATCACCCAAAAAGCGATCGCCATGCATGGCCACCAACTCATTTCGCTCAAAGGCTTCAGCAATGAGTTTTAAATGCGAAAGGTCGTTCTTAATTGGAATGATCCGCAGTTGATTACGTACCGATATCTTTTCAAGCATTGCTTTAATGCGTTCATGCTCAGCATCAAGCATGAGAATATTTACGGGCACGTCTATACGTTCGAGCAAATGACCTGCGATTTCCCAATTTCCAATATGAGCCCCCACCAACAAGCCTCCCTTACCTTGAGCTGCCATTTGATGCAGATGTTCTTCTCCTTCAAAATCAAAAGTAAACTGAGTTGGAACACCCACCATTAATGCCAGTTTGTCCAATATCACTTGCCCAAAAACAAAATAATTTCTAAAAACGCCGATAAAAGCTCCGAAAAAGGACATCCTATATGCTTTTTTGAAAAACCGAAACTGATTCCAGCTGGCCTTCGGAGCAAAAATTACGAAATAGGGCACCACCCAATAGAGCAAAAAGTAAGCGCCACGCAACCCAATGATACGCAACATTTTAA
This sequence comes from Draconibacterium orientale, assembly GCA_022736595.1. Taxonomy (GTDB): domain Bacteria; phylum Bacteroidota; class Bacteroidia; order Bacteroidales; family UBA1556; genus UBA6267. Next base: position 1,855 of record DZDC01000012.1, read on the forward strand.
TGAAAAACCAATAGCCAAAGCTACCTCCTCGGGTTTTTCCTTTCCATGTTGTGCGCTCTTGTTCCATTGGTTTTTATATTTAAAAATAAAGGCAGTAAACGTTTCCATCACTGCCTCCCTTAATCGTTTACAAAGCTTACTGAGCTTTCCGCTGAACGTATTCATATAGTTGCCCTAAGGTGCGAACATTTACCATTTCTTCGTTGCTTACCTTAAAACCAAATTCTTTTTCAAGTATCACGGCAATATCCACAAAATCTAAACTCTCAATTTCTAGATCGTCTTTTAATAAGGCACCGTCCTGAAGTTGTTCTGCTTCTAACTCAAACTCTTCAATCAAAAATGTGTTGATAATTGCTACTATTTCTTCCTTAGATCGCATTTTATTGTAATAATTTATTGAGCGGCAAAAGTAGGGTTTTTTCTCATTCAATAAATCCTAATTTTTTCCGTAAAAAAGGCTATCTTTGCAGCCTCATTTTATACATTCAAAAGTCAATAATATTCATTAAAAGTTCTTTATATGCTAAACCGAAGACAACTGAGAATCAAAGCCCTGCAAGCAATTTATGCTCACGTTCAATCCGATAACGAAAGCATTGAAAAAACCCAAACTCAGCTCCTCAGCAATCTCGATCGACTTTACGATTTGTATATTTACCAGCTCTCCTTTATCACTGCCATTCAGCGTTTTGCAGAAGATTATTCGGAAGTATCCAAACAAAAATATTTCCCAACGGAGGAAGACCTTAATCCCAATCAACGTTTTATCAACAACCGATTTATAGCTCAGCTCGATCGCAACCGTCAATTCCGCAAAAAGGAAGAATCGCTGAAAATAAGTTGGGGTGCTGCCAACGAAATCATTCGCAAAACCATGACTCAGTTTCGTCAAAGCGAAGAATACATCGCTTATATGAATAAACCTCAAAATGGCTTTGAACAAGATAAGGAGATTATGTTGACCTTTGTTGAAAATCACATGATATTCAACGATTTATTACGAAGCTATTTCGAGGAAATCAACAGCATGTGGAGCGAAGATTATTATATGGCACTTGCTCTGGTCAACAATACCATTTATTCCTTTAAAGAGTCCGATGCCGATACTAAGCCCATGCCCACACTTTACAAGCCTGGCCCAAAAGGCACCGAATCGGAAGATAAAATATTCTTACTCGACTACGTTAAGCAAACCATTCAGCGGAGTCCTTTTTACGATTCCATCATCGAAAAGAAAGCCGCCAATTGGGAATTTGAACGCTTGGCTTTGATGGATTTACTTCTTCTGCGCATGGGTATGGCTGAAATTTTTGATTTCCCTACCATCCCCCTCAAAGTGACGCTTAACGAAATCATTGAGCTGGCTAAGCATTTTAGTTCTCCTCGCAGCAGCGTTTTTATTAATGGAATCCTCGACCGTACCATTTCCGAAGGACTCAAAGACAAAACCATTGTCAAAACCGGACGCGGCCTCATCGGTAATTAAGCTGCAGGTGTTATAAGATGGCTCCCAAAAGTCGATATGTAACTATTCCAATTTTTCTTCCCGAATTGGCTTGCCCTTTTCAATGCATCTATTGCGACCAAAGCAAAATAAGTCAGCAATATAGCCTACCAACAGATGACGAAATTATCCAAACCATTGAGCAACATTTAAAAAGTTTACCCAAAAACACCATTAGGGTTCAAGTGGCCTTCTTTGGGGGTACTTTCACTGGCCTTTCTGAAGCCAAACAAAGACATTATCTCAGTCTGGTTCAGCCTTTTATTCAAAGTGGCGCTGTCCACGGAATTCGTCTTTCCTCCCGTCCCGATTATATTGATGATGCTATTTTGCTTTTACTAAAAAACAATGGGGTTACTCATATTGAATTGGGAGCTCAGTCGTTGGTAGATGAAGTATTAGTTGAGAGCCAACGAGGGCATACATTTCAACAGGTAGCGGAGGCTTCAAAATTGATCAAACAAGGGGGGTTTGAGTTGGGATTGCAAATGATGATTGGATTGCCAGGGGATACTTTGCCTTTTTCGTTGCTTACAGCCCAACGTATTGTGGAATTAGGAGCAAGCGAAACCCGCATTTATCCTACCTTGGTGGTTAAGGATACCGAGCTCCATCATTTGTTTCTTGAGGGAAAATACCAACCTCTTTCCGATGAGCAAAGCGTGGAATGGGCTGCAAAAATCTTTCTCTTTTTCGAGAATAATAACCTAAAAGTGCTGAGACTTGGCTTGTTTCCCGATGAAGATTTTTTGAATCATGAGGTTGCCGCCGGACCTTCCATGGTGCATTTTAAGGAACGGGTGTTAACCTATATATGGTCCCAAATTTTTGAAAAAGCTTGTCGTGATTTTAGTATAGATTCAAAATCAAAAATGCGGATTTTAGTTCCCAAAGACCAACTTAATTTTGCCATCGGATTTAAAGCTGCAAACCTACACCAACTTCAAAATCGGTTTGCAAAACTTAAGATTATTGCCTCCGAACAGCTTTCAAAATTTGATTATGAGGTACATTATCGTTGATCATCGAATTCCAGTGGAAGCTAAAACCCGCTTGGCAGAGTGGGGCGAAGTGTTGAGCTTTGAAGGATCTAACGAGGTTTATTCAGCCATTTCAAGCCATCCCGATATCTATATTTTTCAGCACCCAACTGGATTATGGGTGGCTCCTGCCGTTTTCGATTTTCTTAAAAGCAAACTCCAGGGTATTGAAACTCTGTTATATCGGGGTGATAAAAATCCCTATGGTAAATTTCCGGATACCACTCCTTACAATGTGGCTTATAATTCAGGACTTTTCATTGGAAATTCTAAAACCGCCGATGCTTGCATAAAAGCACTTGCCACAGATGCCCAATGGATTGAAAGCCCTCAAAGTTATGCCCGTTGCAATACCCTTATCATCAATCCAAACCTTATTTTAACCTCGGAAATTACAGTAAAAAAAGCATTACCCCAGGCCTTTTGGGTTGATCCCAAATCCATTTTATTACCAGGTTTTAATCATGGTTTTATTGGGGGTTGTGCGGGATTTTTTCAAAATAAAGTACTTCTTTTGGGAAGTCTGCAACAGCATCCGCAAGGGGAGGAAATTTATCAATACCTACGTGCAGGAGGTTACAGTCTCGAGGAGCTTTATTCTGGGCCCCTTTGGGATGCAGGTGGAATTTTTGTAATTGAATAGCCGAATCTTAGCTTTGAGTCATTAGGCTTTCGGCGATAGAAAGGTCAAGCGGGCGGGTTATTTTTATATTTCTTTGATTACCAAGCACCAAATTGACTTCAATACCTTGTGCTTCAATTACGCTGGCATCGTCAGTAAAATTGGGGCTATATTCAATTTGATAAGCCTTTTTAATAAGTTCCGATTTGAAGCCTTGTGGAGTTTGAATGATTTTGAATTTGCTGCGATCGAGGGCTTGACTTCCCGTAGAAGTAATCTCACGTATGCTTTCGTTGAGGTCGATATAAGGAATTGCGGTCCCCTTCTCATAGGCGGCTTGAAGAACCCGATCAATGGTTTCGTGGCTCACCAATGGGCGCACGCCATCGTGAATAAGAACAATACTATCGTTGGGAATATGTTCCACAGCATTTTGTACCGAAAAAAAGCGTTCCTTTCCTCCTCTAACAATTTGGTGCTCAATATCAAACTTAAATTCATTGCAAAGGTTTTTCCAAAGCAGAATATGAGCCTCTGGAAGTACCACAATAATTTCGATTTTAGAATCAAATTTTTTGAAATTTTCGATGGCGTGCATCAAAATGGGCTTGCCCAGAATGGGAATGAATTGCTTAGGAATCTGCATTTCCATGCGATTTCCTACACCTCCTCCCAGTATTATGGCGTGTCGAAGCATTTGGAATTTCTAAATGATTTTTAAACCTGTATTTCCTTATTTTATAAGCATGGCGTCGCCATAGGTAAAGAAGTTATATCCTTCTTTGATGGCCACTTTGTAAGCTTCCATAAGGAAATCGTATCCACAATAAGCTGCAGTAAGCATCATCATGGGTGATTTGGGAAGGTGAAAATTGGTAATCATGTGGTTTGCCACGCTGAAATCGTAGGGAGGAAAGATAAATTTATTGGTCCATCCTTCATAAGGTTTCATGTGCCCCGAGATGGTAACTGAGGTTTCAATGGCTTTCATAACAGTGGTGCCCACAGCGATCACATTGCGGCGTGCATCCACGGCTTTATTTACAATATCAACCGTATTTTGTGGGATAAACACTTGTTCTGAATCCATTTTGTGCTTCGAAAGATCCTCAACCTCGATGTGGCGGAAATTGCCAAGTCCTGTGTGTAAGGTTAAATCTTTAAAAGTGACGCCTTTGAGTTCGAGACGCTTGATGAGCTCACGGCTGAAGTGCATGCCGGCTGTAGGCGCAGCAACGCCTCCTTCATGAAGTGCAAATATGGTTTGATAACGATCTTTATCAATTTCAGTAACGGGTCGTTGAAGGGGAAGTGGAGTTTCTCCTAAACCTTCGATGGTGGCTTTAAAGTCTTCGTATGGACCATCAAACAAAAATCGCAAAGTACGTCCACGGCTGGTGGTATTGTCGATAACTTCAGCCACCAACGCATCATCATCTTGGCCAAAATACAGTTTGTTTCCAATGCGTATTTTACGAGCAGGATTTACTAACACATCCCAAAGGCGGGAGTCACGATTTAATTCACGGAGTAAAAAAACTTCAATTTTGGCTCCGGTTTTTTCTTTATAACCGTACATACGAGCCGGAAAAACCTTGGTGTTATTGGTAATGAATACATCACCTTCGCCAAAAAAATTGACTAAATCTTTAAAGGTATGGTGTTCAATGGTATGTTTTTTACGATCCAGTACCATTAATCTACTGTCGTCGCGGTTTTCTTTGGGATGACTTGCTACTAGTTCTGAGGGTAAATCAAACTTAAACTGTGAAAGCTTCATGGTTGATGGGGTTTATTTTGGTAATAAAATGTTGCCTAAATTCAGGGCAAAAAAGGAGTGCAAATGTAATACATTCGAAGGCCCTTGTCAACTATTTAAGTAAAATTATGATTGGCTGGACTTTAGCTCGTTAATTAGCGCTTTGAATTGGCTCACCTTCAGGGCGTCTTTCACGGTATAATCGCCTATTTTTTCCCGTCTTAGCACCGAAAGATAAGCTCCAGATTGAAGCTTCAATCCAAAATCTCGAGCTATGGAACGAATGTAGGTGCCTTTGCTGCATCTTATCTCAAAATCAATCTCGGGAAATCGTTGGGCATCCATCGTAAAATTATAAATGGTAATTTCTCGGCTTTTGAGTTCCAATTCTTTATCAGCGCGAGCATATTCATAGGCGCGTTTCCCGTTCACTTTTATGGCTGAATACTTGGGAGGAAATTGCTGTTGAACGCCAATAAAACTGGCCACACATTCTTCCAATTTCTCGGAGTCAATATGTGAGGTTGGGTAGGTTTGATTTATTTCGGTTTCCAAATCGTAGCTCGGCGTAGTGGCTCCTAACACAAAGGTGCCGCTATAAACTTTCTCTTGAGCCTGTAGTTGATCGATATTTTTGGTGGCTTTCCCGGTACAAAGCAACAAAAGACCACTGGCCAATGGATCTAAAGTACCTGCGTGTCCTACTTTAATTTTTTTTAATCCCAGTTCCTTAACCAGACTGTTTCGAATACTCCTGACCACATCGAACGAAGTCCAATCTAATTCCTTGTCTATCAATACAACTTCGCCCTCTTGAAAATGAAAATTCATTATGATATAGATAAATCAACACCTAAAAAATAAAGTCCAATGATAAGCAATCCCACTACGATTCTATACCATCCAAACATCGCAAATCCATGGCGTGTTAAGAATCCAATAAAGGATTTGATGGCCACCATGGCCACCACAAAAGCCACTATATTTCCCAATAAAAGTATTCCAATATTGTCGGCATTAAAAACGTGATAATTGCTCATAAGTTTATAACCCGAAGCTGCAAACATGGTGGGTACGGCCAAGAAAAATGAAAACTCTGCGGCGGCTTTTTTCGACAACTTTTGAGTCATCCCTCCAATAATGGTGGCTGCCGAACGAGAAACTCCAGGAACCATGGCTAATACTTGAAAAAAGCCGATTTTTAACGCCCTAGGATAGGTGACGTCAACTTCTTCTTCGGGGTCTTTAAACCATCGATCGACAAAAAGCAGCACCACTCCTCCAAGCACAAGCATGACGGCTACGGTATATACACTTTCCAGCAGGCTTTCGATATAGTCGTTGAGCAAAAACCCAAATACGGCAGCGGGGATAAAAGCTATGAAAAGCTTGTAATAAAATTTCAGCGTCTGAAAAAACCGCTTCCAATACAATACCACCACCGATAGGATGGCTCCAAATTGAATGTTAATGATAAAAGCTTGTACAAATGCATTGGACT
>DZDC01000012.1:8383-30654 GCA_022736595.1 Draconibacterium orientale
AGGATGGCTCCAAATTGAATGTTAATGATAAAAGCTTGTACAAATGCATTGGACTTGATGCCCATAATGCCTTCGGCTAAAATCATGTGACCGGTGGAAGATACAGGAAGAAATTCGGTAAGCCCTTCAACAATAGCTAAGATAATGGCTTCTAACCAACTCATTGAACCTATTGTTTTTTAGGCTTGTACATAATGGCATACACCTCTAAAACAAAGCCTGCCAACATGATCAATGGGGCTACAGTCATTCGGCGACTGTCGAAAATGGCTTCGCTAAAAACATTGGGATCGGTGCTTCCGCCTCCGCTTAAAAGAATTAATCCGAGTAAGATCAATACTAAACCACTTCCCATGAGGAGGTAGTTGAATTTAGTAAATGCAAAGGGCAAATTTTCAGAGTTATTCGACATAGATTGAAGTTTTTATGACATGTATAAGTGATCAATTTTCATTCTCAGATAACGACGAACAGCCAAACTACTCGACCACCACGATATGAGAATGCCCAGTAAAAAGATGATTCCAAAAAGTATTAAATAGAGTTCACTGTTCTGATAATTAATTAGATCAGGATAACTTTCTCCCATCTTGAGGAGAACGAGCGACAAAAGGATAACCGTGATCAATGCACTGATAATTCCTTGAATGATTCCTTTAAAAATGAAAGGCCTACGAATAAAGCCTTGCGTGGCTCCAATGAGCTGCATGCTTCTAATTACAAAGCGATTGGCATATACCGATAGACGAATGGTGTTGTTGATCAGCATGATGGCAATAAGGAGCAATAAAGCAGTTACTACCATGAAGAATAAACTTACTCGAGCCATATTCTGGTTTATCATTTCCACATAATCTTCATGAAAACGCACCTCTTCAACAATGTTTCTCTTTTGAATATCAGCGGCAAAAGCCCGTAGTGAAGCTACTTCAATGGATTCCTCATTAAGGTAAACGTCGATGCTGGCATGCAACGGGTTTTCTCCATCCAAAAAGGTTATAAAGTCTTCACCAATTTCCTTGCTATAGATTTCTTTGGCTTCTTCAGCGCTGATGTATTTGGTGTATTTAACTTTATCATTGGCCTCCAATTCCTTTTTCAGGCGCATCACTTCAGCTTCGCTTGCATTTTTCAGCATGAAAACACTAACTTGAATATTCTCCTTTACATGCTTACTTATAAGCTTGGAATGCAACAAGATAAGGCCAAAAAAACCTAAAATAAAAAGCACCAACGAGATGCTAATGACCGAGGTTAGATAGGAGGATTTTAAGCGACGCTTATTGAATTTATCATCAAATTTTGCCATTCCGATTTTGATAAAGGTTTCATGGGCGAAAGTACTAAAAAATTAGCTCCTAAAAAGCCGTTTAGATTTTTTAGGAAAACAAATTGCAAGAGGTAATTTAGGGGTTTTGTATCCCAAACAATTGTTGTATTTATGAATTACCTTTGGTCTTTTAAGGTATAAAATATAGTGCTAAATAAGCTTTCTCCTATTTGCTTTTTGTGTAATTTTGACACTTACTTCAATTAATGTTATTGCCATTGAAAACTTACTTTTTGCAGTCAAAATACAAGCTGGGAGCGTTCCTAATACTCCTTTTCTTTGCAATAATTTACGCTAGTATTTCTATTGTAAATCATTATTTTTTTAGAACCTACGCTCTGGACTTAGGAATGTACAACCAAGCAATTTATAATTTTTCGCATTTAAGAGAAGCTCATTTTACACTAGGCCTTAGTGAGGTGGAAATGCCTTTTTTGGCTACTCATTTTTCCTTAATCACGATACTTTATTCTCCAATCGCTTACCTATTTGGAACCTATTCATTATTGATTTTTCAAATTGGAATGATCTTTTTTGGCGCATTTTATATCTATAAATATAGCTTGCAATTTTTCGATGAGAAGTCAACGATTCCTTTTTTCTTGGTTTTGCATTTCCTTTCAATTTGGGGAATTTTTTCTGCTTTAGGGTTCGATTATCACGATAATGTTATTGGGGCAATGCTTGTTCCTGCTTTTGTATATTACGTGGAAAAGCGAAATTTGAAAGTTGCTCTATTCTTTCTGGTTTTAATTCTTATTTCTAAGGAAATTATGTCGCTTTGGGTGGTCTTTATTTTGTTGGGATTAATGCTCAAAAACAAAGACCGATTTAAATCTTCGTACCTAAAGTTCGAATGGCCATTGCTTGCTACTGCTTTGATATATGGCGTTATAGTAATTTTTTATATAATGCCTCATCTTCAAGGGGTGGACCAAAATCTGCAATTTGGGAGGTACCTTCAGCCTCAGTCTAATGTAGCCTCTATATTTAACACTCCATTAAGTAAAATTCCAAATCTCATCGTTGATTTTCTTTTTAGAAACACCATTGGAGATCCCGCCTATGATCATATTAAAACTGAAACTTATATCATGTTCTTAATCTCTGGAGGCATTTTTTGTTTTTACAAACCCCAATATTTGTTGATGCTGATCCCTATTTTTGCTTTGAAATTTGCAAACCAAGAATATGTATTTTGGGGCACTTTATATCAATATTCAATTGAATTTGTGCCAATTATTAGCTTCGCAACTATGGCTTTTATCCATGATTTGAAAATATCAAAACGCATTGTAATTACTGTTGTTTTTATCCTGACCCTTTCTTCAACAATTTATATTCTAAACGACAGAAAATCTAAATGGTACAACAAAACCAATAATAATTTTTTATATACCGAGCATTATCAAACAGATATTAATTTAGATGAGGTGTATCATGGTTTAGATATGATATCTCCAACAAGTGTTGTTTCTGCATCTTCCTCTTTGGTTCCACGCTTGGCTTTTCGTGAGACAATTTACCACTTCCCCATTATAAAAAACGCCGAATACATTGCTCTTTTTCTTAATAGAGATTCTTACCCTTTAACCCCAGAAGAAATAACCGTTAATATTCAAAAACTTTCAGAAAATAAGCACTATACAATCTTGTATCATAGCAAAGATTTGATTATTTTTCAGAAATTGAAACCATAGATTGTTGGTATTCCGCTAATATTTTTACACCATCGGTTTTAATGCAACTTATTTGCTCTTTTTGCGTTTACCTGCCTAATTTGTGTTCAATAATCAACTTTTAAGTTCATCGCTTTTCAATTTACATAGAATGAAAGACAGGTCGGCACTCAGTGCTTATCAAGCTCAGCTTAATGAGCTTTCTAAGGGTGAAAAACTTATTTCCGGAATTTATAATTACTGCGACCGTTGGTGCGAGCGTTGCTCTATGGCCAATCATTGCAGTATTTATTATATGGAACTTTCAGATAATCAACCTCAAAACGGTAAAAACATAGATCGTATCAACGAAATATTTACCCTCACCATGGAGATGCTCCATGAAATTTCGGAAGAGATGGGTATAAAACTGAGTGAGTTACCTGAAATTGATATTCCCGAACACCAGCCCACCGATGTTGAAAAACATGCCATTGATCTCGACCGGCGTTTTCATTTATGGATGGTACAACAGGAAAGTGATTTGGCACATCGTTTACAACTTTTACAGCAGACCGATGCTCATCGTGCCAAAACTCTGAAGAATGCCATCGAAATTGTGGAATGGCACATGAATCTTGTAGGGCCAAAACTCCATCGAGCCATGACGGTAATACATGCCAATGACTTCAATGAGGTGGAGTTGCTCGACCGAAGAGGTTCGGCCAAAGTGGCTCTCATCAGCATTGATAAATGTACGGGTGCTTTTGGCTATTTACTGAAACAATTTCCTCATTACGAAACCGAAATTCTTGGCTTTTTGTCGCAGCTTTCGAGTATAAAGAAATTGCTACTAGCTACCTTCCCCGACGCCATGGACTTTAAACGCCCAGGGTTCGACGAATAATCAAATCCCCCGCATTCGGTTTTTTCACTTATTTTTGCTCCATGCAATTGTATTATCATCCCCATCTTCAAGCTGAACTTATCAGCATTGGTAACTTGGTGACTCTTCCCGAAGACGAATCCATGCATATTACCAAAGTGCTTCGTCATCAAATTGGCGACCGGTTGCTGGTCACTGACGGCAAAGGCTTGCTTATGGAAACTCAAATACACCAATTGGAAAAAAAGGTTTGCACTGTAGAAGTGTTAAGCTTGGTTCAAAATCAACCCTCTCGAAGCTATCAAATTCATTTGGCGGTGGCTCCAACCAAAAACTTGGATCGCTTTGAGTGGTTTCTTGAAAAGGCTACCGAAATGGGAATCGATACTGTTACCCCCATCATCTGTGACCATAGCATTCGCCGTGAAATTAAAATTGAGAGGAGCAACCGTATCATTTCCTCTGCCATGAAACAATCGCTCCAAACTTTTCACCCTAAACTTAACGAGGCTTGTACTTTTAAAAAGTTTGTAAATCAGTCTTTTGATGGTTTGAAGTTAATGGCTCATCTTTCTGAACAAAGCCAAAAACCTCTGTCATATTGGGTTAAGAAGAATCAATCGGTTTGTATTCTCATTGGACCTGAGGGCGACTTCAGTCCTGAGGAAGTGCAACTAGCGGTACAAAATGGATATCAATTATCGCTACTGGGCCAGCAACGGTTACGTACCGAAACGGCAGCCATTGTAGCCTGCAACCAAATTCATTTTATCAATGAAGATTATTAAAAATACTTTGATAGGTCTTTTGCTGTGGGTTATACTCAGCTCTGGAACTGCGCCAGCTTTACAATTGGCTTTGTTAAAGTACAATGGAGGCGGAGACTGGTATGCCAATCCCACGGCACTACCCAACTTGGTGAATTTTTGCAATAAGAATCTAGGCATGAATTTAAGCCAAAACATTGCTACCGTTGAAGTGGGAAGCAAAGAGATTTTTAATTATCCTTGGCTTCACCTTACGGGTCATGGAAATGTGCTTTTCTCAGCTCAGGACGCATCCAATCTTCGGGCCTATCTCATCTCGGGAGGATTCTTGCATATCTCCGACAATTATGGACTTAATAATTTCATTCGGCCTCAGATGAAAAAAGTGTTTCCCGAATTAGAATTTGTGGAGTTGCCTTTCAGCCATCCCATTTACCACCAAAGATTTCCTTTTAATAATGGTCTTCCAAAAATACACGAGCACGACGGTAAACGTCCACAAGGTTTCGGATTGATTTATGAAGGAAGGTTGGTCTGCTTTTACGATTACGAATGCGATTTGGGTGACGGGTGGGAAAATGCAGAGATTCATAATGATTCTGAGCAAAAACGACTTCAAGCCCTACAAATGGGAGCCAATATTTTAAGTTTTGTTTTTACTACCAACGGAAATTCTAAAACTCCTTAGAAAATAGAAGTACAAATGAAATTTGGGAATAAAAAGTAGGGGTTCAACGACCAAATTTTTCGATCGCCATCAGCCAATTAGATGGCGCCCATTTCGATAAGTTGAACTATTTGTTCAATTTGTCGGTCTTCGCCCAATGGATCGTATTTCACTTTTAGGTTGTAACCAAAAAGACGACCGACCCCTTGCCAAATCACTGCGGAAGAGGTTCCTCTTAATTCTTTAAGGAGGTCATAACCCGAATGATTGGTTTCTCTATCAAGGAGTTTAATCAAAATCTTACCTTGGGTAAACGTGAGGCTTCGTAATCGGCCTTCGTACTCAGCACGCAGTTCATCTTCGGCTTTCTTCATAATTTTGCGACGGGCTCTGTCGTTGGGCTCTGCACGCAATTGTACATCGTATTGACGAAGTTTTTGGCCAGCAAGTTTAGCATAAGGGTACACCAATTTTACGTATTTCACCAATCGAGTATATCTTCGTTCGTCTTTTTTTGATTTAAACTTTTTGGTTTTAACTACATAAACTTCCTTTAAAGGAATATAACTTATGGTATCGCCCTCAAAAATAACTCCCTGAAATACATAGCCTTTCGCTGGAGCGTTGGTCTGAGTGGTGATTTGACCCTTTAGGGTTCCTGCAAAAAAAAGGAGACCTAAAAACCAAAGAAAAAACCTTAGTTTCATTTTTAACAATTTAAAACGAGTCGAAGGCGAAAACTATGCCATTTTCACTTATCCTGCTTGTAACCGAGCAAGATTAGTTTTTTCAAGTTGTTGACGGGCATAAATTTCGTCAATTTTCAAAACCTTTTTCTTAGAATGCGAAGGCATTTCGTACATGGCCTCGTTGAGAATGGCTTCAACAATAGTACGCAAACCTCGGGCACCTAACTTAAATTCGATGGCTTTTTCCACTATATATTCGTAGGCGTCGTCGGTAAACTCGATGTTAATGTCATCCATTTCAAAGAGTTTGGTAAACTGCTTACTTAATGCATTTTTGGGTTCCTGTAGAATTCGCTTTAAAGCGGTTTTATCCAGGGGTTGCATGTAAGTGAGCATAGGCAAACGTCCTACGATTTCTGGAATGAGTCCGTAGCTTCTAACGTCTTGTGGACTAATATATTGTAGTAAGTTGGCTTTATCAATGCTTTCAGTACCTTTTTTATTGTATCCAATAATATTGGTATTGATGCGGTTGGCAATTTTTTTCTCTATTCCGTCAAATGCACCACCGCAGATAAAGAGGATGTTTTGGGTATTGACTTGGATCATTTTTTGGTCGGGATGCTTACGGCCACCTTGCGGAGGTACATTCACCACCGAACCTTCCAAAAGTTTTAGTAAAGCCTGTTGAACGCCTTCGCCCGATACATCACGAGTGATGGAAGGATTGTCGCTTTTGCGGGCAATTTTATCGATTTCGTCAATAAAAACAATTCCTTTTTCGGCAGCTTCCACGTTGTAATTGGCAGCTTGAAGCAAGCGAACCAGCACGTTTTCTACATCTTCGCCCACATATCCTGCTTCGGTAAGCACGGTGGCGTCGGCAATGCAAAAAGGCACTTCAAGCATTCGGGCAATGGTACGTGCCATTAGGGTTTTGCCGGTTCCGGTTTCTCCAACCAAAAGAATATTGGATTTCTCAATTTCTATTTCATCATTAGTTTTGCGATGTACCAAATTGTAGTTGATGCGTTTAAAATGGTTGTAAACCGCCACGGCAATCACTTTTTTTGCCTCATCTTGGCCAATGATATATTCATCGAGTTTCGATTTTATATCTTTTGGTTTCAGAAGTTTTAAACTTGAGATAGGTTTTTGATGCTGTTTATTTTGCAACTCACCCTTTACAATTTCAGCTGCTTGATCGATGCAGTGATTGCATATTTTGCCTGTGTAACCACTCACTAGAATGTCCACTTCACTTCCACTCCGTCCGCAAAAGGAACAGCTTTCTTCAATCTTCTTTGCCATACTTTTATTTACGTTCCAATATTTCGTCAATCATACCATAGGACTTTGCTTCTTGAGCAGTCATCCAAAAATCTCGATCGCCATCCTTCCAGATTTGCTCATAAGATTTGCCACTATGTCGGGCAATGATTTCGTATAGTTCTTTTTTCAATTTTTGAATTTCGATATGAGTAATTTCGATATCCGAAGCTTGACCTGATACACCACCCATGGGTTGATGAATCAAAACCCTTGAATGAGGAAGGGCAGTACGTTTTCCTTCTTTACCGGCACACAATAAAACAGCTCCCATAGAAGCTGCCATTCCGGTGCAAATGGTGGCTATATCTGGAGTGATGTACTGCATTGTATCGTATATTCCTAAGCCTGCGTAAACCGAGCCACCGGGTGTATTTAAATAGATCTGAATGTCTTTGTTGGCGTCAACCGATTCTAAAAACAAAAGTTGAGCCTGAATGATATTGGCCACATAATCGTCTATGGGAACGCCTAAAAAGATGATGCGATCCATCATTAATCGCGAGAATACATCCATGGTGGCGATGTTGAGTTGACGCTCTTCGATGATGGTAGGAGATATGTAATTATTGGCGATTGAAGTGTATTGGTCTAATCTTAAACTGCTGATGCCTTGATGTTTGATGGCATATTTTCTAAATTCGTTGTAGTCCATATGATAAGGTGTTTATTGATTTTTTAAAGGAGTTAAATGAACAACAAAGGTAAGCAATTGAATCCATATTGATGGCTTTTATTTCTTAAATTGTTCCAAAAAATTGTTTTTGAATGGAGGGCTATAAAATCAAAAGGCTACCCATTTAAGATAGCCTTTTGAAAATGAGGTCTTATGATTTTGTATTTCTAGGATTGAATCTTTTCTACAAATTCATCATATTTTACTTCGATGGTTTTGGGTTGTGCTTTTTCACGGAAGAATGCGGTAAGTTTTTGTTCCAAAACTTGTTCTGAAACCCGACGCACTTCTTCTTTGTTTTTGAAAACAGTGTCGGTCACTTGGTTCAATATTTCTTCATTACCTGCAATATCTCCTCCAAAGGCTTGCAAACCAAGAATTTCTTTAATTCTTGCTCTCAATTCTTCTTCGGTTACTATAAGGTTGTTGGTTACCACAATATGCTCTTCTATGAGTTGCCAACGGAGGCTGTCGCGGTAGTTGTCGTATTGTTGCTCGAGATCGGATAGGGAAATGCGTTTGCTTTCTTCTTCTCTTCTATTGCTTTCGATAATCCAGTTTTTAAGGAAGTTATCGGGTAAGTGAAGGTCTGTCTTTTTAACCAATGCATCCACCATATCGTTATAAAACTTACGTTCGGCTTCGGCTTTATAGCTTTTTTCGATATCGCTGCGAATCTGACTGCGAAGTTCTTCTTCGGTTTTAATTTGTGCTGAAGGATACACCTTTTCTAAAAGATCTTCATTCACCTCTGCCAATTCCACATGAGTAATTCCTGCAACTTGAAATTTAAAGTCGTAATCCAACTCTTTTGCCATCTCAGTTCCAATACCCAAAAGAACGCCAACTTCTGTGTCGTTTTTGAAAGCTTTGCTGGGGTTAAATACGATTTCATCACCAATGACTTTGCCCAAAAATTTACTTTTAATGGTCTTAAGCTTGATGTGCTCTATATTTAATTGTGTGCTGGTGGCAGCGATTCCATTTTCAACTTCTTGGCCGTGATTATCCACTTGTACAATGGAGCCACTTACCACATCTCCTTCAGCAATTTGATTGGATTCGGTGGTGGTTCCCAATTGACGACGGATATCGGCAACATAACGCTCTACATCTTCCTCATTACTGGTAACGCGGTATTCAGTCACGTTGAGGGTACCATCAACTTCCAATTGAATTTCAGGTCTCAAGCCAACTAAGTAAAAGAACTCGAAGGTGGTTTGATTTTTAAAATCAATGGGAGGCTGATTTTCCATATCAGGCATGGGTTGACCGAGGTACGCGATTTTTTGTTCGTGCAAGTATTTATCAAGCTCATCTCCAATTTTGCGGCTTACCACATCGGCAGTTAAGGACTCTCCATACATTTTTTTCACCATACCCATTGGCACCATTCCAGGTCGAAAACCAGGGATGTTGGCTTTTTTGGTGTAATCTTTAAGGGCTTTGTCAACCTCGGTACGATAATCTGATTCATCGATTTGAAGAACCAACTGAAGTGTAAGTTCTGCGATAACTTTTTGACTGATATTCATTTAGAATAAATTTGAAAGCGTTAACATAATTATTAAACAAAGAAAGCACCGTTGAGGTGCATTCCGAAGTATTTTCAAGAGTATACCTTTTAATTACGGTATTGTCATAAGACATAAAAATTACCGAAACCTTAAAGATTTATAACCTTAAGAGTGCGGATGAAGGGACTCGAACCCCCACGCCTCACGGCACCAGATCCTAAGTCTGGCGCGGCTACCAATTACGCCACATCCGCATGTGTATTCCCGTGAAAAAGGGCTGCAAAGATAATTTTTTTTTGATTCAAACTAAAAAGTTTTTAGATTTAAATTTTATCAGTTTTTACGGTTTATAATTTTAAAGTATGACCCAAAAATGGCATACCATGTTGGAAGGTTTGTCTAACTAATTTGGATGAAGTAAGTCGGTTTTTAGTTTTAGAAACGGGCAGAATCTATCTTAACAATTTTTTAATGTTATATCAGGAGCAGCAAAGGATTGAGTTTTATGTAGAAGTGATTACTTTTTATAAATGTTAGAATATCAATTGTATAGTATTGTTATAGTCCTTATTTTTATGTTTTTTGTGATATAAATAATCTAATTTTCAGATGCAATAAGTAGCTTAGGGTTACGTTTTCCATCATTCGACGATGAGAAAATTTTATGTGGTGTGAAGTATATTTTTATGTAATTTAGCGCACTGAAATTTTCAGAGGGAGAGGTGCTCGAGTGGTTGAAGAGGCACGCCTGGAAAGTGTGTATATGTCAAAAGCGTATCGAGGGTTCGAATCCCTCTCTCTCCGCCAACAAACCTCTAAAAGGTGTTTTACATTATATACAAGCAAGGATAATCTTAAAATCAAATAACAAACAAGAAAACTTTTTTTAATTAATTCAATAACAAAGTCATGAAAAAACTTTTTGCTTTATTCGCTCTTACTGCCGTACTTAGTTTCGGCGTTATTAATGCAACTTATGCCTCTAATGATGGTGATGCCCCAACCGAGCAGGTAGCTACTACTCCTGATAGTGCTGCTGTAGATACCGCTGCTACTGAACTTGTAGCTTCAGAAGCTGAGGAAGATGTGATCGCTAAGAAAGAAACCTTTCATCAGATTATGAAGCGTTACTTTATTGAAGGTGATGCTGGATTTATGTCAACTGTACTTTTGTCATTGATTTTTGGTTTAGCTTTGGTAATTGAGCGTATCATTTATTTAAACCTTGCCACCACTAACTCTGCAAAACTTTTAACTCGCATGGAAGATGCACTTAAAAGTGGGGGTGTAGAAGAAGCTAAAGCAATATGCCGCGATACTCGTGGTCCTGTTGCAAGCATTTTTTATCAAGGGCTTATGAAGTATGAAGAAGGATTAGACAGCGTTGAAAAATCAATTGTTGCGTATGGTAGCGTACAAATGGGACGTCTTGAAAAGGGCTTAAGCTGGATTTCATTGTTTATTGCTTTGGCGCCTATGCTTGGATTTATGGGTACTGTAATTGGTATGATTCAAGCCTTCGACAAGATTCAAGAAGCGGGTGATATTAATCCTACTGTTGTTGCTGGTGGTATTAAAGTAGCTCTTTTGACCACGGTTTTCGGTCTTGTGGTGGCCATCATCCTTCAAATCTTCTACAATTATCTTGTAGCTAAAGTTGATAGTCTTGTTAATGATATGGAAGACTCTTCAATCTCTTTCATGGATATACTTTCAGAAAACAAAAAATAATTAATCCTTATTAGATATGGACAATATTATAAATAAAGTAGTAAAAGGATTTATCGTTTTGATAATAGCAGTGTCGCTGGTATATACTGGTTTCATTGTGGCCTATTCATCAGAACTTGGTACTGACGCTGCATTAGCCGATAAAATTTTGAACCCCATTTTTGCCATCGCTCTTTTCTTAATGGTTTTAGCCTTGGTGGTTACCTTGTTCTTCTATGCCGGCTCAATGGTTAGTAATCCTAAATTGGCTATTCGAGCCATCATTAGTCTTGCTATTGTTGCTGGTATTTACCTCACCTCCTACATGCTCTCTTCAGATAGCATTGATGGTAAGGTGTATGAGGACTTTAATATTACTAACTCATTATCCAAGCTTATCGGCTCAGGTATTGTAATGGTATATATACTCGGTGGTTTAAGCTTTTTAGCCATCGTATTTTCTGGTATCAATAAAATGTTATTAAACCGTCAATAGTATGATTCGTGAAACTCCCGAAATAAATGCCGGATCAATGGCCGACATTGCCTTCCTGCTTTTAATCTTCTTCCTGGTGACCACCACCATGGATGTGGATTCGGGGATTGTACGTAAATTACCTCCTCCTATTGATCCTAATGCACCCATTCCTGATGTTAATAAACGCAATGTTTATACTGTGCTTATTAACTCCTCGGATATGTTATTGGTGAATGGTGAAATAGGTGACTTGAAATATTTACGTCGCAATGTGAAGGAGTTTTTAACTCCTCATGTTCCCGATAACGCAAACTTTCCCTCAACAGAAGAAGTAGAAGTTGATTTTATTGGAAAATACAATAAATCCAAAGGCATTGTTTCGATGCAAAACGACCGTGGAACTTCTTATAAAACGTACATTTCAGTGCAAAATGAATTGGCAGCTGCCGTTCGTGAGCTTCGTGATGAACTCTCAAAACAATACTTCGGAATGGATTTTAATACCTTACTTAAAACCGATGAGGATAAAGCCAAATCCATTCAAGAAGCTGTTCCTATGGCAATTTCTGAAGCTGAACCCGCTAACTTTGGAGGAACCAAATAATGTCAAAATTTAAAAAGGACGGAAAACGGAAAACCCCCGGTATCTCTACCGCATCGCTACCCGATATTGTATTTATGCTCCTCTTCTTCTTTATGGTGGCCACCGTGATGCGTGAGGTGACCCTTGTGGTAAAGGTTTATGCCCCAGAGGCTTCTGAAGTTCAAAAGCTAGAAGATAAATCACTTGTAAGTTTTATTTATGTTGGTAAACCTGTTCAACATCTTAAAGCTAAATATGGAGACGATGATCGTATTCAATTGAACGATGCCTTTGGTGAAGTAAATCAAGTAGGCGATTTTATTAGCATTTCTATAGAGCAGATTGCTGAATACAAACGTAAGCAGCATATTGTTTCAATGAAAGTGGATGAAGATGCTCGTATGGGTATCGTAACCGATGTGAAGCAAGAATTGAGAAAGGCTAATGCTTTAAAGATTAATTATTCAACTCGTAAAGCAACTGCTGTCGCTGAATAATGGCTTGATAATAATATAAAAACCGCAATGAAAATTGCGGTTTTTTTTTGCTCTTATTTTTAAAGCGTAAGTTCAATTAGTAAATGCAACTTTTAAGAGTATTGGGGTATTCTTAATATCGCAATCCTTAGCTTTCTTTTTAGAGTGAAGCGTAGCGAGTGCGCCTAACCTCATCGGAGCCATGCAACGCGCTCGTAATATGAATTCATACACCTACGAAAAACAAGTTGAATTTGTCGATTGAGCCGTATATGAGTTTAACCAAAACCCCCCAGATGAAGATCAGGCTACTCCTATGCCCGAACAAACTTTTTCTTATCATCAGTTTAGCTTGGGATTGAGCATGGTGATGACCCTTGGAGATAAATAAAAAATGCGATTCTGTAAAGGAATCGCATTCTCAACTGTTCTAAATACTAAGTATTATAGAGTTTTCAAAACTTCTTCGTAATTGGGCTCATCCACAATTTCGGGTACCTGTTGGGTATAGGTAACATTTCCTTTTTCGTCAAGAACTACTACTGCGCGGCTTTCTAAACCAGCTAAAGGACCATCAGCAATGGCTACTCCGTAGTTTTTGCCAAATTCAGCACCTCTAAAATCGCTTAGCGTATGTACGTTGTCTAAACCTTCAGCACCACAAAAGCGTGCTTGTGCAAAAGGAAGATCCATGCTGATGCACAAAACCACGGTATTGTCAAGTTTGTTGGCTTCAGCATTGAAACGACGTACCGATGCAGCACAAGTGGCGGTATCAAGACTTGGGAAAATGTTTAAAATAACTTTTTTTCCAGCGTAATCGGCCAAGGTTTTTACCGATAGATCTTTTGCTACAAGCTTGAAATCAGGAGCTTTGCTTCCTACAGATGGAAGGTTACCAACGGTATTGATTGCGTTTCCTTTTAATGTAATTTTTGCCATTTTGTATTTGTTTTAAATGAATTTCAATAATTTTAAATATGCGACAAAGGTAAATATTTTACTTATTTAGAATTATTCTAAAAACATGATTTTGATTATTTAACAATTAGCTAAATTCGGAGTAATCACTGAGACTTAAATCCAATGCTTTGCCTTTTAGTTGAGCATAACTACCTATCATCGAATTGTGAACAATAGCCTCAATTACAGTACAATGATCTTGAAGTATACTTTGAGAAATTACCGAACTTTGAATATGGCTATGACCTCCAATTGAAACGTGTGGACCAATAACTGAGTTTTTGATTTGTACATTTTCACCAATAAAGCATGGATGAATGATGCTACAATTTTCGATTTGGGCAGAATTAGCAATTTGTGACTGAATCATATCCAAAACTTTAGAATTGGTATCCACGGTAGCGTCTTTGTTTCCACAGTCGAGCCATTGCTTCACCCTACCGCTATAAAACTTCATTCCATTGGTTTTCATGTTTTCCAAAGCATCGGTGAGTTGGTATTCGGTACCTTTTACGATGTTGTTGTCCATAAGGTATTGGAGTTCTCGTTGTAGATTTTGACCATCACGGAAGTAGTAAATTCCAATGATAGCTTCGTCTGAAACAAATTCCTTCGGTTTCTCCACAAAATCGGTAATTACGCCGTCTTGATTTTTCTTAACCACGCCAAAAGCGGAGGGATTGTCAACGCGATGTGTCCAGATGATTCCTTCTTGTTGAAGATCGAGGTTAAAGTCGGCTTCGAAGAGGGTATCGGCAAAGGCAACAATAACATTCCCTTGAAGGGAAGCGGCAGCACAATTGATGGCGTGTGCTGTACCCAAAGCTTCATGTTGGTAATAAATACGGCCTTTGGCGTTTAGTTTTGAGGCAATTTGAAGGAGATTGTTTTCGGCTTCTTGGCCAAAATCTCCAATAATAAATGCAATTTCATTCACTTCTCCACCCGCAACTTTCACAATATCTTCGGCCAGACGCTGCACAATGGGTTTGCCGGCAACGTTGATCAGAGGTTTAGGAATGGTGAGTGTATGGGGGCGCATGCGTTTGCCCATGCCGGCCATTGGGATTATTATATTCATTTTACTGTTGTTTAAAAGTTAAGAAGTAAAGTTTTAAAGGGTATAAAATATTGGTTTATGACATTAAACGCCAGTACTTCCAAATCCTCCGGTTCCACGATCGGTTTGGCTCAAGTCGTTAACCAAAGACCATTGGGCTTGTTCGTGACGCGCAATAACCATTTGGGCAATGCGTTCACCGTGCTGAATTTCAAAGTCTTCAGAGGATAGATTGATCATTATAACCATAATTTCGCCCCGATAATCGGCATCGATGGTACCTGGACTATTGAGCACCGTTATGCCTTTTTTAATGGCAAGGCCGCTTCGGGGTCTTACCTGAGCTTCAAATCCAATGGGGAGCTCCATAAAAAGACCTGTGGGTATTAATGCTCTTTGTAGCGGCTTAAGGGTTACGCTTTGGTTAAGGTTGGCATAAAGATCCATACCTGCACTGGCGGTAGTGGCGTAATGGGGAAGGGGATTAGTAGATTTGTTGACAATACGTATTTCCATGCGATAAGATATAAATTATAGAGGCACAAAGATACAAATTTGGTATTGGTGGAATTGATGAATTTTATTAATCTCCATACTGTTATATTAATTTTGCAAAAACTTTAATACAAAGGCCTTTTTGTTATCTTTGTGCTGCTAAAATCATAGCTAATTATTTTAATTCTATTATTAATCAATAAATTACAATTATGTTAAAAGGACATCCTAAAGGACTTGTTCCCGCCGCTTTAGCCAATATGGGTGAGCGATTTGGTTTTTATACCATGATGGCGATTCTTACCCTGTTTTTAATGTCAAAATTTAATTTAACAGGAACAGAAGCCGGTAAACTTTATTCCATTTTCTATGCCTCAATTTATGTATTAGCACTTGTTGGAGGGTTTATTGCCGACAGGACTCGTAATTATAAAGGCACCATTATCGCCGGACTTTTGGTGATGTCCACGGGTTATGTTTTGCTTTCGATGCCTTCATTGATTACCACCAAATACATTGCTCTATCTGCATTGTTGGTTATTGCTTTTGGTAATGGTTTATTTAAAGGAAATTTGCAAGCCGTTGTAGGACAGATGTATGATAGCGATGAGTATCGGGCTAAGCGAGACTCAGGATTTCAAATATTTTATATGTTTATAAATGTTGGAGCCATGTTTGCTCCCTTCTTAGCTACTTGGGTACGTAACACTTTTGTTTCGATGCAAGGCTTTTCATATAATGCTGAGCTTCCGGGAATGTGCCACCTTTATGCCGATGGAAAAATGACCGAAGAAGTGGTTAATGGAAGATTTACTGAACTTGCAACACAAGTTTCAAACGGTATAGCTCCAACCAATTTGGCCGAATTTGCCACCAATTACTTGAGTGCTTTCAATACGGGTTTCCATTATGCTTTTCTAACTGCTGTGGTTGCCATGCTTATTTCTTTGGTTATTTTCATTGTAACAAAACGTATGCTTCCTGATCCAAATGCTAAAGCAAAAGCTAAAACTCAAGTATCGAAAGAAGAAATTATGCAAGATGCCAAAGAAATTAAACTTCGCATTTTAGCTTTATTTGCTGTATTTGCAGTGGTTATTTTCTTTTGGTTTTCGTTCCATCAAAATGGTTTAACTTTGACCATGTTTGCCAAAGACTACACCCTGCTCGGAGGTATTTTCCCTTCTGTGGAAGTGTTCCAATCCATCAATCCCTTCCTAGTGGTATTTCTTACTCCTTTAGTAATTTTAATATTTGCAGCCTTAGCTAAAAAAGGAAAAGAACCTTCAACACCTAAGAAAATTGCCATTGGTATGGGTATCGCTGCTTCTGCTTTTGTCGTGATGGCAATTGGCTCCATGGGACTTCCCATGTTGACTGAAGTGCAAACTATGGGCGGTCTGCCCGATGCCGAACGTATTACCCCTTGGTTATTGTTTGGAGTGTATTTTATACTTACTGTAGCTGAATTGTTTATTTCACCTCTTGGTTTATCTTTTGTTTCGAAGGTAGCTCCTGCGCATCTTCAAGGATTGATGCAAGGAGGTTGGTTAACCGCCACCGCTGTTGGAAATGCTTCACTATTCTTAGGTGCTATCATGTACGAAACCATTCCCATCGCAACCACATGGACTGTATTTGTTGCCGTGTGTTTGGTTTCAATGACAGCCATGTTTGCCATGGTAAAATGGTTAGAGCGCGTTGCTAAGTAGTCTGAATTAAAGATTATACCGATGATGTATATCGGCATTAACCATTGTAAAATTATATTTTAGTTTGGACTAAAATATAATTACAATTGGAATTATATTATTAAAAAAAAGCCACTGAAAAGTGGCTTTTTTTATGTCTTCCTTTGAGGATCTTTTAAGGTTGAATTATTAATCTTTGACTTCGGTATTGTCCCTCTGAATTAGTCATTTTTAAAAGATAAACTCCTGATTTAAAATCTTGCAAATTGAAATTAACCTCGTGAGAGCCAGCCCTTACTGTGGATTTGAATAAGGTTGCAACTTGGCGGCCTTGAGCATCAAAGAGCTCAAAGGTTAAAGTTTCGTCTTGGGAGGTAAAATATTCAAAGTTTACCAGGTCTTGTGCGGGATTAGGAATTGGATGTGAAAGGTTAAATCGTGAAGAAGTGTATTGCTGAGTTGGAACTGATGCGGTGTTAAAAAACCAATCCCAATTATTTTGAGCTTGATGCTTTAAATCGGATAAATAATCGCCAGCCAAAAGCGCAAAGTTTAGCTCTAAGGTATCACCAGGATTAATACTAAAGGGGCCAGAACTTATCATGGAACTCACATCATTTCCATAGCCTTGCATTCCCGCTTGCAAACGGTTGGTGGTAATGGCGGCCCATTTTTCGCTATTGATAAAACCGTCGTAAATGTTGATGCTGCCATCTGCTCCCGAATTGTTGAATTGATACGAAAAAAATGGCCAAGACGAAAGCAACTGCATCCCCACATAAGCTCCACCTAAGTCGCTGTAGCAATAAGCTAAATTGAGATCCATATCGGTATTGGCTCGATTGGCGTAAGGTTTTCGCAATTCCCAGTCGGCATACAGGCCTACATACACATTGGAAAGGGGTTGATTGTAGGTATTGCGAATCCTGTACTTTAAGAAAACACTTTTCTTGAGACTATCGGTATTGGATGCAAAGGAATACTGGTTAACTTCTACTTTTAGGCTGGCTCCTAAGGCGCCGTTGTCGTTGTACTTATTGAACCAACTTTGATGAATTTCAGTAGTTGAAGGAAGGGCTTCGGCTTCGGATAAAGGAATAAAATCAGTTTCTTCGGAATTCACAGCCATGAGGTTGTTGGATATTTTTGTGGCTGAATTTCCGATAAGGAGCCCTCCAAAATAAAGAAGATTTTCTCCTTGACGAAAACTAAATCCTGTGCCTGTTTCCTGACTTAGATTTGTAAATCCTAAGGTTCCCAATGAGGTTACCGAAGTTTGGATGAGGTTGGTGTCGAGGAGCGCTTGCACTGGTTTAATCTTCACTCGTAACATCTCGAATCCTGTGTAGGCAGTGTCAATCCACTCCAATTTTAGATCAGCGGTAAAATCCAAAGGCATGGCTGGCATTATTTTAAAACTGAACCAGTTTTGAAGGTTTGCTGTGGATCCCATGCCGGGCAATGAACCAAGATGAGCAGAATCAAGGATGGGAGAAAGGAAAAGCGACTGTGCATTGATGCGCACTTTAAGGCTATCTGAAGAGGGATGGAGGTAGTTTATAAAACTTCCACCAATAAAAAGGGTGTCATTTTGTTGGAAATAGCTGAAGTTTTCTAAACGAATAGAAGGAGATAAGGTATCGGTAAGGGCTCTGAGCACATTCAATCGTCCACTTCCCAACTGTTCGGCGTAGGGTTGGTTGGCGGCAAAAGTGTCAATGGGGTCGCAGCTTATGCGAAGTTGTTCGGCAATTTGCAAAGCGGAATAGTTGGGAAAATGGCTTTTTACCAAAGCCGCTGCTCCTGCCACAATGGGTGCGGAGAAACTGGTTCCGTGGGAAGAAATGTAGGCATTACCCACCCAAGTGCTGTAAACGTAGGTGCCGGGAGCCGCAAGATCTACTCGAGAGCCATAGGAACTGTATTCCCATCGTTGATCGAGGCTATCGGTGGCAGCTACACTTAAAACTTCGGGGTAAGAGGCAGGGAATAACCATACGTCGTTGTTAGAATTGCCACAGGCTGCTACCACCAATGCGTTGCGATTGTAGGTGGCATATTTCACTATTTCATGTCCAAAAACACTTCCAAAAGTACCTCCCCAACTACAATTGATGATTTGAGCTCCATGGTCGGCAGCGTAAACGATGCTCTCATAATCGTTGTCGAGAAACCCTAAACTGTCGTCAATCCGAATGGGGAGAATTTTGGTATGATAACCTACACCAGCAATACCTTTGGCATTATTGGGAACTGCACCCACAAATCCACTCACAAAGGTACCATGGCCATAGATTCCCCATTGGGGATTGTTGTCGTTATTGCCCAAGTCCCATCCACAATAATTATCGATGTATCCATCATTATCGTTGTCTAATCCATCTAAAGTGTCGGTGGAACTGTAATAAAGGGCATCTTTTAAATCTTCATGTATTTTATCAATTCCAGTATCGGTAATGCCAACTACGACACTTGAAGAACCTGTTTCAATATCCCAAGCAGCGTAAGCTTTAATCTTATTGAGATAAAATTGATTTCCTTTCAGGGGATCGTTAGGATACCAAAGTAGCGTACTTAGTGGACGTGGTTCCACTACTTCAAAAATTCCTACCGAAAGCATATAGCCTTGAAGATTTGTACTGGGGATAGGACTGATGTAATCTAGTTGAAACCATAAGCTCAGATCGACCCGTTGCAACCGATTTGAAGACTCGGGGGCATCTTTGGTGTTGGAATGTTTTGGAAAAACCTGCCGAAGATTGGCATTTTGCAATAAACCCAGCACCTCATTCAAATCCTTATTCCAAATGCTCCCATTCTGTATCATGCTTTTGTACTCAGGTTTTATCTTGAGCATTAGCACATTGGGTTTAATTTCATTCGCCTGTTGACTCCAAGCAACGAGACTTAGAATTATAAAAAAGGTCAAGAGAATATGTTTTAGAAGATCCATAAAATCATTTTTAAATGGTTAATTATTAACGACAAAGATAAATACATCAAGGTTCAATAATCCAAGTTTGTTCAATATCCCAATTGGCTCTGATATCGAGCACATGAGGAAAGTAAAATACTTTTTCGGGTTGAATGCGTTTGATAAAATACCCGTTGTCCCATCTTCCATTGTTATTGGCATCAACGATGGCTTTGATTTTATATTTTCCATCGTTTAAATGGGGAAAAATAATCGTTTGAGCCCCTAAAACCTTATGTTCTTCGAGCACCGCATCCTTGTCGTTTAGGAGTTGAATAATCAAATTTTCTGCCTTGGTGTTATCGAGAATCAACTTGAAACTGCCGTATTCACGCATTTCGGTGGTAGAAAATTCTTTCACTAAACTATCGTTGGTATTGCCATAAATATCGAAGAAGGTGCTATCGCGCACCACCACTTTATATTTTTCGAGTTCCGAAAATCCCACCTCAACCGCAAAACGCATTTGATTCAAAGTATCGGTAATTTTCATTGTTATTGGGATCTTTTTCCATAGGGTATCTTGGGCTTGATACACTTCGATGCGCGGGATTTTAAAGCTTGCCAAAGGGGTAGTAAAATTAAAGCGAAGGTAATCGAAAAAGTCAAGTGTTTGACTGAAATTGTATTGATACTGGACTTTAGCGGAGGCACTTTTCTTGGACCCACTGCTAACTGAAGGTAAATCCGTGGTCCCTCTTTTGCGTCCTTCACTGGCTCTGCTTCTTTTCACCAAGATGGCTTTTAAAGTATCCAAACTCACTCCATCCTCTTGCAGGATGTATTTCAAAGTGTCTTGCTCAACGCCAATTAGAAAACTAGTGATGCTATCGCCATTGAGATTATAGATTTCGTGATGCCATTTGCCTTGAGGTACAAAATTGAGGGGAATCATTTCTATTTTACCCGGATTGCGATTGAAGGTATGCAATATTTTATTGGCACTGAGAACTTTGTGCGATAAAAATAGACTTTTTTCGGGCTTGGGAGTAAACACCATAAGTCGATTTTGAACAGGCTGAGGCTTAGCTTGGGTGCTGTCCAAAGAATCGGTTGGAGCGGGTTCAGGAGCTTTCACCATTACGTTTTGGCTACAAAAGGCAACCTCTTCGGCGGGTTGGTCGTAAATAAAATTTCGATTTAAATCTTTCAACGCAAAGAGTTGGTATTCACCTTCAGCCAAGTTTGAAAATAAATAACTTCCGTCTTTATTGGCTCGAGTAAGGTAATAGGGACGCTGGGTTTGAAGATTGCTATCGCTAAGGTTTTTATGTAAAATTATATATAAATCTTCGTAAGGATTAAGGTCAAAAGCCCTTAAAGCAGTTCCACTCAGCTCCAAACTATCAATTTGTGAACCCGTGCTAAAATGGTAGCTAAAATTGGGAGTTTCTAAATTCTCTTTGAAATTGGCGATGGCATTACCAAAAAAGAGGGTGTAAGTAGTTTCGTCGCGAAGGCTGTCGGGCAAATTGATAATCAACTTTTTACCTTGGGTATGTACCTCAGGCATTACGTCCATGGGAGGCGAAACCACAAATTGTTCCTGCAATTTGTTGAGCACGATGAACTCGTCGAATCGAATTTCGATTTGCGATTGGTGCATTTCTTTTGACCCTAAAGGGGGTTGAAACTCCAAGGCTATAGGTGGAGTGGTATCTTTTGCTCCCCCCTCTGGAGCAACCACGGTGGCACATGAGGCAAAGATCCAAGCAATAAAAATAAAATAGGCAAGTTTAAAGCGATTCATAAGGGCAAAAGTAAGTATTTTTATCAAATCATAAGCGCTTCCAAAGCAAGCTTCGCTGACTAAATTAGGTGCTGCGATTGCCCATTTTTGCTATCTTTGCGCCTTGTTTTAAACCCCTTTTTTGGCATGGATTATAATTTTAAAGAAATCGAACAACGCTGGCAACAGTATTGGAATCAGCAGCAAACTTACAAAGTTGAAATAGACCCAACAAAACCTAAATATTATGTGCTTGACATGTTTCCTTATCCTTCAGGGGCAGGGTTGCATGTGGGACATCCTCTTGGTTATATTGCATCGGATATTTACTCCCGTTACAAACGACACAAAGGCTTCAACGTATTGCATCCCATGGGCTTCGATGCTTTTGGACTGCCTGCTGAGCAATATGCCATTCAAACCGGTCAACATCCTGCCATTACCACCGAGCAAAACATCAAGCGTTATAAAAGCCAATTGGGAAAAATTGGTTTTAGCTACGATTGGAACCGTGAAGTACGCACCTCCGATCCGCAATATTATAAATGGACACAATGGGTTTTTACCAAGCTTTTTAGCCATTGGTACAACCA
>DZDC01000104.1 GCA_022736595.1 Draconibacterium orientale
CAAAATGGATTAAAGGGCAAATATAGAATTTTAAAGCAAAACCTAACAAAATGGATCAGGTAAACTCTTTTTAAAAATTGTAAAATCTATTTTCGAGCAGCCATGTATTGGTCGAGAAGGCGAGTCACGTATTTTCCAAAGATATCAAACTCAAGGTTAACGATGCTGCCGGGTTTAAAATTATGGAAGTTGGTGTGCTCGTGGGTATAGGGAATGATGGCCACCGAAAACTGTCCTTGGGTTGAATCCACCACAGTAAGGCTGGTTCCATTCACCGAAATGCTCCCCTTTTCAACGGTTACATTGTCTTTATTCGCATCGTACTGGAAGGTAAATTTCCAACTCCCATCGGTTTCTTCCACCGCTATGCAAGTGGCAGTTTGATCCACATGGCCTTGCACAATATGTCCGTCGAGGCGTTCGCCCAAACTCATACTGCGCTCCAGATTGACTTCGTATCCCACCTCCCAACTACGTAGGCAGGTTTTATCCAAGGTTTCTTGAATGGCAGTAACCACATAGGTTAGCTCGGCGGTATTCACCTTAACCACGGTGAGGCATACGCCGTCGTGAGCCATGCTCTGATCTACCTTGAGCTCAGGAGCCAAGTGACTTTTAACGGTAAAATGTATATTACTTTGATCACGATCCACAGCCACAATGGTGCCCATGGCTTCAACTATTCCAGTAAACATATTGCTATAAAAATTATAAAATAAATTATAAAAAACTCATTCTCAACTATCGGTAAAGACTCACCGTTCCTTTAAGTGTTCGTTGGGTAAGGCCTTGAAGTCGGTGCTCATACACTTCGCAAACATAGAAATAAACTCCATCACTAGAAGGCTGTTTGGAGGTAATATCTACACCATCCCAATTGATATCTGGGTCTTCGGTCTGAAAAACCAACATCCCCCAGCGATTGAAGATTTTCATGTCCACCCGTTCCACAAAGTCGTAAGGAAAAGGAATAAATTGATCGTTATAACCATCACCATTTGGGGTGAAAACATTGGGCAAGCTATACAATCGACAACTGTCGAGTTCGATGCAAACTTTATTGCTGGGTAGGCTCAGATTATTAACAGAATCGACCGATTGCACGTAATAACATCCCACCACAGAACTCAGATTGGAATGAATATACGTGGTGTCATTGGGAGTTTGCGCAGTGTAGATGAGTTGAAAATCGCTGTTGTAATCGCTGGAATAATACACCTGATAACCTACCACATCGGGTATATGGCAAGTGGCATTGGGATTGGACCATTGAAGGTAATTCTCCGAAATCAAACAATTGGTTTGAGCTTTAAGGATAGGAGCACAAGGAATCTCATCATCAATGGGCTTGGCACACACTTCCTGCGACCAATTAAACAAAGGCCACATGATGCTGGGGGCGGAGTATTGACCGATAGATTTAACCAAATAGCAATACGTAGCCCCATTGATAAGGTTGGAATCGGTAAAGGATGTTTGGGTGGTAGTGGTTAGAAAGAAAAACGTTCCACCACTGTTCATCCGATGAATTTCGTACAAATAATTATCCCAAGGGGTATTGCTTTTCCAACTGAGTTCGATGCGCTTATCATGACCTTCTGTCTCCAAAAAAACGCTGGATGCAAAGTGCGTACTGCCAATTAAATATCGATTGGAAGGCCCATCATTGTAGAAATCGATGCGGTAGTTTTGGGTTTTTTCTTGAGTATTTACACCTT
Source organism: Draconibacterium orientale (assembly GCA_022736595.1). Taxonomy (GTDB): domain Bacteria; phylum Bacteroidota; class Bacteroidia; order Bacteroidales; family UBA1556; genus UBA6267. Next base: position 1,719 of record DZDC01000104.1, read on the forward strand.
GGTGGATAAAAGTAGTGTCGAAAATCGAAGAAAGGCTATCTACAAGAACAAAGCTCTGATTTACATCGGTTTGATTGTGGAAAATCAAATACTTAAACGGTCCACTGTGGTTGTTCAACAAGGCTGTATCCGGTTTAAACCACTGCACTTTAACCTCGCCGGATTGCGTGTGGGTGGTTTGAATGCTCACATGGCTAATAATGGGAACGTCGCGTTGAAGACTGGTGCAGGTTTCGAGGCTGGGGTAACTTTCGGCACCATCGGCAAAAACAGCCACCACCATATAACAATACGAAGGACCGTGCACCAAACCATAGCCTCCATTGTTATCGACAAAAGTGGTATCGGAATGAGACGAAGTGGTTCCAACTTTAACATAACCTGTCCAAGCAGGAACCCCTGTTACGCAGTGATCGGGATGGTATCCCAAATAGCCGTTGTGACGGTAAATGTCGTAGCCTATGGCCTGAGCGCACTTGGATTTTTCCCAATTCAATCGAATATTGACCCCTTGCGGCTCGGCAGATAAATTTTTTGGAGCAGGTGCCACCACCGTAATGAACATGGTTTCGATGTCAACGATCACCATGGTATCAAGTTGTTGCTGCGCTTTAAAGGTCATCAAGTAGGGTTCTTTGCGAACATGAGTGCAATGGGTATTCCAAGAGAAAATTCCCTGTACTGCGCCCACTCCTGCATGCCCTTGGGGAAAGGTTGCGGGATTGATGGGTTCTTCTAAAGGTCCTCCATAAGCATACAGTCTGATGGCGTCATTGTTGGCATCGGTGGCTTTCACCATTTTTTGAAGCTGCGAACCAGCCACCACACAGGTATCGTTTAACGGTTGTAATTGAGGCGGATTGTTGTTGCAGGAAAAAATGGTAATCTGCATATCTCGAGTAATGGAAGAGATAAGCACTCCATTTCTATATTCTTTGATGAGGAAGGCCACATTATATTCCCCTTGGTAGATAGGACTATCCCAAGTTAAGGTTCCGGTGATGGCATCAATGGAAAAACTGTTGCTTGCCTGTGGGTAAAAATAACCGGCAATGGGATAACCTTCAATGCCTCTACAATGCACCAATTCATACGCCAAGCTATCACCATCCATATCGTAAGCGGCAGCATTATGATAAAAAGGATGGAAAGTGCAACCCATATCCAAAGGAGGATTAAGTAAAACAGCGGAATTGTTGGGCGTAATAAAAGGGTTTATGGTAAAGGTGGTTTGAACATAAAAAGGTACATTCACCGAGTTGGGAATATTGATAACCCCTTGGTTGCGATTGGGATCTTCCATACTAATGGTATAAGTCCCTTGACCCAAAAAAGTGTGGGTAGCTTTATAGGTATTGAGAGAAACATTATTAGGAAAATTCACTTTGCTGTTTCGATATACGGTGCTTTGAGTACCATCGCCCCAATCAATATCAAGGCTGGGTCTATCAGCATACGAGGGAGTATAGGTATAATCGACCAAAGTAAATTCGTAGGTAAGTCCAGAAATATGACGATAGGTGATCTCTCCCGCTCTCTGGTGCGTGGCCCAAAGCGAATGGTTACTGAACCATAAAAAGAAAAAAGTAAGGATAAAAAATGACCTCATCATTGGGGTTTTTAAGACTCACAAAATTACTATAAAAAACGGTAACGCTTTTCCTTGATAATTATTCTCTTCGATTCTTTTTTAGACCATGTAAAATGAGAACTCTTTAGCAATTCATTGTAAGCTCCAATTGCTAAGCTAAAAGTAACCCTTTTTGAACCAAAGGGAACAATCCTAATCTCTTACAATCTCAAAATCGAAACGAGAAACCTAATCTGGTAAAGAAAAATATCAAAGTTCACAAATTGCGTGCCCAATGCTGTCAATTTCATAACGAAATCATAATACTATTTTGGAACCGCTTGAAAATCATTATTAGTACTGCTGGCTTGACTGTGAGGAGGACGCGTAAAACAAACGGAATAAAATATCTTATACCCTAATTGAGCAAGATATGAGGTAAAATACTATTTTTGCGCTTCAAATTAAATCTTTTTTACGAATGGAAGACCCAGTTCCGATAAGTCACTTAACCTACCTCATTACTCCTCTCAATACCCTTTTTATAGGTCTAGATTTTAGTAGTATCATTATCCTTATCCTTATTCCTGTATTTCTGTTTTTTTCAGCCATGATTTCGGGAAGTGAAATTGGTTTCTTTTCGCTTACTCCTAAGATTATTAAAGACTTACAATCGAGAAAAGACCGTCAATACGATTCGGTTTTAAAGCATATCGATCATCCCAAAACGCTGTTGGCTAGTATTTTAATTGCCAATAATATGGTCAATATTGCTGTGATTTTACTCAGTACCACCTTTGTACAAAGCACTTTTGATTTTTCGGCTTATCCATGGTTAGGCTTTTTGGTTCAAGTGGTCATCATAACCTCCATGATATTATTTTTTGGTGAGATCCTCCCAAAAATTTATGCTAGGCAAAAACCTTTACTATTTGCCACGGCCATGGCTGGCCCACTTTCGATGGTGATGGTAGTTTTTAAACCTCTCATTTTCTTATTGGTAAGCAGTACTAAGTTAATCGACCGCCGGTTGACAAGGCATAAAAGTCAGTTAAGTTTAGAAGATTTAAGTGATGTAGTGGACTTGGCAGGAGAACTCAATCCCAACAAAAACGATACTGAAGATCAACGTATTTTAAAGGGCATTGCCACCTTTGGCGATACCGAGGTAAAAGAAATAATGAAAGCACGAGTGGATGTAAAAGCCATTGATAAAACTGCCAATTTTCAAGAGGTCATTCAGCACATACAAGAGTGGGGATACAGCAGAATTCCGGTGTTTGACGATACCCTCGACCACATTTCAGGGGTTCTTTATATCAAAGATTTGCTTCCTTCGTTGGATGAAGAAGAATTAAATTGGAATCAGAAAATACGCCCAGCCTTCTTTGTGCCAGAAAACAAAAAAATAAACGATCTCTTGCAAGAATTTCGATCCAAAAAGATCCATTTGGCCATCGTGGTGGATGAGTTTGGAGGAACTTCGGGCATAGTAACTTTGGAGGATGTTTTGGAAGAAATCGTGGGTGATATCAACGATGAGTTTGACCAAGAAGAGGTTGATTTCAACTACATACAAACCGACGACCATACTTGGATTTTTGAGGCTAAATGTAGCATTCACGACTTTTGTAAAGTAATCGACGTTGACGATGAAATCTTTGACCAACTTCGCGGTGAGTCTGATAGTTTGGCAGGACTGCTTCTCGAAATCAAAGGCGATTTTCCAAAACCAAAAGAGATCTTCAGTTTTAAGAATCTTCAATTTGAAGTCTTAAAAATGGAAAAACGTCGCATTAGCAGAGTACGCATTCATAAAAATACAACATAATGAAGTTACTATTGCCCTTTATGTTACTGACTTTTGCCTTAGTGCTTTGGAGTTGCGGAGGAGATGAAACCCCAAAACCTCGGGGGTTTGTTCGCATTGATTTTCCTGAACCTCAGTACATTATATTGGATACCACCTTACCTTATCGCTTTGAATATTCCAATGAGGCCACGGTTAAAATGCTTCAACGACCCGAGCACCCCTACTGGATCAATCTGGTATATCCACGCTACAAAGCTACGGTTTACTTAACTTACAACAACATTGAAGGCAATATGGCTCAAATGCTGTCCGATGCTCATGACTTGGCTTATAAGCACATTTCTGTGGCGTCCGACATTCAAACCGAACTTATCTTAAAACCTAAAAATCAGGTTTATGGACTTTATTACCATATTAAGGGCGATAAAGTAGCGAGTCCCATCAACTTTTTTGTTACCGATAGTTTACAGCATTTTCTCAGGGCATCGCTCTATTTTGACCAACTCCCTCATAACGATAGTTTAGCCCCTGTAATTGAAGGTATTAATAAAGATCTTTGGGTACTTGTAAATACTTTAACCTGGAAAGATAAACTCTAAAACTATGTTAATTCCATTTCTCTCCAAGAAGACCCACCTTTGGCTTTTGTCGCTTTTAAGTGGAGTACTGTTAGCCCTTTCATGGCCTGTAAACGGTTTTGCCCCGCTTATTTTTTTGGCGTTAGTTCCCCTATTTTTTATCTCCGATTTCATAAAAACCCAAACTAATCTCTTCAGTAGAGGCGCTGCGGTTTTATACAGTTTTCCTGCATTTTTTATTTTCAACATTGCAACCACCTACTGGGTTTATTACAGCACCGCCGTGGGAAGTCTGTTGGCCTTTTTTCTTAACAGTCTGTTTATGGCGTTGGTGTTTGGTTTAAGCCAAATGGTGATCCAAACTAGCCGTAAACCCATGCCTTTGGTGTTTACTTTTGGAAGTTTTTGGCTTGCCTTTGAATACCTGCACATGAATTGGGATCTCAGTTGGTCGTGGTTGAATTTGGGAAATGTCTTCAGCGAAAACCCCAGTTGGGTGCAGTGGTATGAATATACCGGAGTTTTAGGCGGCAGTTTGTGGATTATCATTGTCAATGCTGCCCTTTACAAACTGTTGAAGCAATTGCTGATGAAGCAAAATCCAGTGATCAAATCCATTAATCTCCTTTTTTGGTTGGCTGTACCCTTGGTTTTTTCTTATGTGATTCAATCCAAAGTGGTGAATAGCTCTACCCAATCGATAAAAGTTTTGTGCCTTCAGCCCAATGTGGAACCCTATACCGAGGCCTACGTTTTAAGCTCTGAAAGATTGATGCACAACATGTTGGACCTTGTACGCACCTATGGCGACAGTACTGTGGAATTGATAGTAACTCCCGAATCGAGCATTGAGCGAGGAATGTTAGAGTCGAATTTGTGGCTCCATGAAGCTATGGACAGTCTGAGGGTTTTCTTGATAAAAAATCCCAATTACAGCGTGATTATGGGAGCCAGCACAAGGCGAATTTTAGACCCCGAAGAAAAAGTGTTACCTCACGCCCGACCCATAAACAACGGACGCAACGAGTTTTATTACAACTACAACACTGCCTTGCATATTGCTCCAAATTTGGAAGTGAACACCTATCACAAAGCCCGTTTGGTACCTGGAGTTGAGCGGATGCCCTTCAACACCCTGATGAAACCCTTTGAGAAATATGCCATCGATTTGGGAGGCACCACAGGTAGTTTGGGCACTGACCCTCAAGCCAAAGCCTTTGAAGTGAAAGCAGGAATTTTTGCTGCTCCCATTATTTGTTACGAATCCATTTACGGCGAATATGTCACTCAATTTTTAAGAGGAAGAAAAGGAATCATTGCCATCATCACCAACGATGCATGGTGGTACGACAGCCCAGGTCATCGTCAACACTTTAGTTATGCCCGCTTGCGAGCCATCGAAAATCGGCGTTATTTGGTGCGATCGGCCAATACTGGAATCAGCGGTATCATCGACGCAAAAGGAGAAGTGGTGGAACGAACTGAATTTTATACGCGCACCGCGGTAAAAGCTGAAGTTCCAATTTTAGATAAAGTAACTTTTTACAGCCAAGCGGGAGATTATTTAGGAAGAATAGCCGTATTTGTGGCAAGCCTCTTTTTGATTATTACTATTTCGATGCGATTGCGAAAAGTAAAGGAAGCCAAGGAGATTCGTTAATCGAAATCGCCCAATTGATTTTTGCGAAAATCTTCGATAAAACGTGCTCTCAGATCTTGTAAGAGCGTATGCAACAGTCTTTTTTCTTGAGGTACAATGCCACCTACTGCCGAGGCTACAGCGGTAAGTAAATCAATTAAATATTTATATTCGGGATCGGGTCCATTTTCTTTGCATATCTCGACGGCCTTGATGTAAGCCTCTTCAACACTATGATGCTTAAGGTTTTCGTAATCAAACGACCATTTTATTTGCTTCGCCCAAGGGTGATGTTTAAGCAAAAGCTCCATAGCTTGAATTTCTTCAGCTTGAATCTCACCGTCGGCTTTTGCCATGGCATACACCAACTCTCCAAATGCGTCGTAAAGTCGTTCTCTTTTTACCATTTTGTAACCCTTGATTTGGGACAAAAGTAACAAAAATTATGTTTCTCGTTGATTAAATCAAAGTCATTGG
>DZDC01000242.1 GCA_022736595.1 Draconibacterium orientale
AAAAAACCTTAAATTGATTTGAAATTGCAAACAAAGGATGCATTTTGTTAACTCCATTTTTCATCAAATTATAGACAAATGAAAATAATTATATAAATACCTATGTATTGCTTGTGATTTGGAAAATACGAGAAGGATGAACCGCTTAAAGATCTTGTTGCAACCTAACTTTTTTAAACCATATCGCCATCCTTACAAGTTTCATTTTCCAGCTCAAACTCAAGGGTAGCGTGCTGAATATTAACGTGTTCGAGGTGGTGCTTGATGTGGTTTTTGAGTTGATTCAGCTGATCTATTCCGGTTTGGGGTGTAATGATGATGTGAGCGGTCATGGCATTTTGAGAGGTGCTCATAGCCCAAACGTGCAGGTGGTGAACATCTAAAACTCCCTCCACTTCTTTGATTTCGTCGATGACTTCTTGAAGATGAATGCCTTTAGGAACCCCGTCAAGACTCAGGAAAAGGCTGTCTCTAAAAAGGCTCCAAGTAGAATAGAAAATCACGGCCACGATAATTAAACTCATCATCAAATCGAGCCAGTATATTTGATAGAGGGCGATGAAAACGCCTGAGATTACCACGCCCAATGAAACTGCGGCATCGGCCATCAAATGAAGGTAAGCCCCTTTAACATTAAGATCGTGGTCTTTGTCCTTAAAAAACAGCAGCGCCGAAACCACATTGATCAAAATTCCAAAACTTGCCACCACCGAAATAGACCAGCCTGAGAGCGGCACAGGGTTGGCAAAACGATGGACACTTTCCCAAAGGATGATACCAATGGCCACAAAAAGCACCACCGAATTGATGAGCGAAACCAAGATGGTGGACTTCTTATATCCGTAGGTAAACTTTTCATTGGCTTTTACTTTAGCCAGTTTGAATGCCCATAAAGCCAGAGCCAAAGCAGCCACATCACTAAGATTGTGACCAGCATCAGAAATCAAGGAGAGGCTTTTAAAATAGAATCCGGCGCCCAATTCCACCACCACATAAAGGGCATTGATGGCAATTCCCAAAAGAAACGCTCTATTGAGATTGGATATTTGTGGGCTATGATGATGATGTGAAGACGAATGTTGATGGGTATGTGAATGCATGATGTTTTATTTTTATTTAACTCTTACACAATACTTTAGAATCGGAACGGACTAAGTTAGAAGACTGTATTAATTGCATTTCTAAACCACTTTGCTTCCAACCTTCAATACCCCCATCCATGCTAAAAACATGGGGAAAGCCTTTCACCATCATAAAAGCGGCTACCTGAGTGCTCCGAACTCCACCAGGACAAGCCAAGATATAACTTTGGTTTTTGTCGAAGTCCTTAATCTTTGGTTCTATGGTTGACACAGGATGTTGCTGTACAAGTTCAAAGGGAAAAACTTCGTCACGAGCTTCAATGGCTTCACGCAAATCGAAAAGAATGGCATCCCTGTTTTGGAGGACGCTATGGGCATCTAAGGGATGAATGTGCAAAACCCCTTTGAGGTGGAAGGCTTGAATCTGAGGTTGATCATAGAATTTCATACGTAATACTTATTGGGCAAAAATAGCAAAAATGAAGTGACAACAATGGCCTAACCACTTAGGTAGAATTAAGCCCCAACCTAAAGCTGCTTACCGAAGTTTTTCAATACCTGCGACCCATTTAATTATGTAAGTTCAATTAGTAAATGCAATTATTAGGAGTATA
>DZDC01000105.1 GCA_022736595.1 Draconibacterium orientale
TGAATCGCTAAATTATGATTTATTTCAACCTATTATAAAGAAAAAGAATAAAGAAAATATCCAAATTTACGCTTCACTATAGCAATCCTCCATTCAAATAGATTTCCTTTTGAACTGGGTAGAAAGGGTTGATTTGTGTAGTTTTGCCTTTGCTCAGATTGCTAATTTCACCTTTCATAAAATCCACTCTTACGCGATCTCCGTTCTTGAGTTCAAGGGCTTCAATCATTTGTGGATTGTAAGTAAGTATGGGCATAGCTGCATTGATGGCATTGCGTTCGTAAATGGCTCCGTAAGATTCGGCCAAGATGCACGAAACCCCTAAAGCCAAAAAGCAATCCACCGCTTGTTGGCGGCTACTTCCGGCACCAAAGTTTTTGGCAGTTATCACCACATCACCCTCTTGAGCTTTTTTAGCAAAATCTTCGTAACCCTTGAGGTTATCAAAGGTATATTGAGCCATTTCGCTGAGCTCGGTAATGGTAAGGTATCGGTTGTGGAAAATCATATCGGTGTCGATATCGTCCTTTAAAATCAACCAAGCCCGTCCTTCCACCACCAGCGCTTTATGGGTGTTTTCGGTTTTGTTGATTTCCTTGGGTTTGAGTTTCATTCCTTTGGAAGCGAAGGTTGGCGTATCCGTAACTTGAATTCCATCGGTAATATAACCTGCTAATGCTGAGTGTGCTGCCACGGCTGGGCTGGCTAAATACACCTCACCTTTACCTTGCTTGCCTGAGAAGTTGCGGTTTCCTGTGGAAATGGTTATTTCGTCGGGGCCATTTTGCCCCACTTGACCTGCGGCACAACCTCCACAACCTGCATTGGAAACCAAGGCCCCCGCTTGCTTATAGATGTGAATAAGCCCTTCATTAAGCGCCTCTTGCCAAATGGCATCGGTGGCAGGTACAATTTTTAGAACCACGCCTTCGGCCACTTTTTTCCCTTTTAAAATTTCGGCCACAATGCGCAAATCTTCCATCCGGCCATTGGTACAACTTCCGATAAAAGCCGAGTCGATTTTGGTTTTAAGCACTGACCTTACGGGCGCATCGTCATGGGGATGGCCTGGGCGTGCCACCATGGTTACAAATTTACTCATATCGATATGAAAAATCTCTTGATAATTGGCATCTTTATCGGCAGCGATGCGGGGCGACTTTACGCCGCTCAATTTTTCGAGGGCGTTGTAAATATTTTCGTTGGGAGTAAAAAGGAGGATGATGGCTCCCATTTCGGTGCCCATGCTACTGATGGTGATGCGTTCGTCGAGACTCATTTGTTCCACGGCTTCGCCTTCCAATTCAACACTTAAGCCCAAGAGTTTGTTGGCTCCAAATATTTGCAAAAGATTTAAAACCACATCTTTAGCTGAGATATTGGTAGGACGTTGGCCTTCTAAAATTATTTTTACCGATTCAGGCACTTTAAACCATGCTTTACCTTTGGCCCAAACTGCAGCAATATCTTGATCGCCCATACCTTGTCCAAAAGCACCAATGGCTCCCATGATGTTGGCATGGGAATCGGTGGAAACCAAGGTGCCACCTGGCAAAACCAACCCTTTTTCTATGGCTTGATGGGTTCCAATACCACTGTCGATATCATAAACTTTAAGTCCATTTTCACGGGCAAAAATTCGGCAATATTGCTGATTCGAGGCGTATTTTTGATCTGATCCGGTGGGATTGGTATCGAAGGTGAAAAAGGTTTTTGATGGATCGTCGAGGCTCAGGCCTTTATCGATGAGGTTTTTTACCACATTAGCACCACCAAAGTCGCGGGCTATACGTGCATCGATTTCCACATCTACAATGTCACCAGGTTTAACGGGTTTTCCTCCGCTGTGGTTGGTAATTATTTTTTCTATTAAAGTCATCATAAGTTTAGGTTGGTTTTTGGTTTTTCAAAAATCTGAATTTGAAGTTGGCTTTGAAGCGTCAATCATGCGATCGAGCCTTCTAAAACCATTGTAATACAGGTAAATCATAAACGGAATGAAGGCAAACATCGCTCTAGGTTCATCTGCCATTAAAATAAAATCGTAGGCCCCGTGAAGCAGCAGCGGAAAAAGAAAGGAATAGATATAAAAGATGGTTTTGCTTCGCTTACCCGTACTGAACTTGGCCATGGAAAAATAATATCCCATACTTATTCCAAAGAAGGCGTGGGCTGGCACCGAAAATATCGCTCTATTCCAATGGATTTCAACACCATACGAATATAAATATTGAATGTTTTCAATCATTGCAAATCCAAGGCTTACAAAGGTGGCATAAACAATTCCATCGAAGCGCTCGTTGTATTCTTTACTTTTTCGTATGAGCCAAAAAAAGGCAAGAAACTTAAATAATTCTTCGCTGAAGCCCGCCACCACCGTCGAAGTATAGAGGGCATGCAGTCGGCTACTGTGAATAAAATAGCTTTCGTATCCCTTTAAAAAGTACTCCATGCCCATGACCGGAATTACGATAATAGCTCCTAAACCCAAGGCTTTGAGCAACATCAAAAGCGGCTCTTTCTCGTACTTATCGCGAAAGTAGATGTAAAAAAGTATTATGGCCACTGGGGCAATGCCATAGAGTAAGGGCTCCATAGATTAGATTTTAAGCCGATCTTTAAAAGGCAAAAAGGTCATAAAATCGGCATGATGTACTACGTAAGCTTCGGTGGTTCTTTTAATCATATTTCCTTCGTCGGCATGGGCAGCGATAATGTGGCACACTGCGGCAGGCACTCCGCATTGCTCAGCCAAACTCACACCACTAAAGGGATGGCGTACGTATTTCCCGTAGTTGCCTTGTATGGCTTTGCCGTTGGCGTCGAGCTCATATTCGAGCAACTTACCCACATCGGCAAGGATGGCTCCGGCAATGAGCACATCCATATCCACAGGCAATTCGCCATGATACATAGCATTGATTTTATTCCCAGCATCACGGGCAATATGCACCACAGAACGCTTGTGGTCCATAAAGGTAACCTTTAGGTCGGGTCCGCAGAGCAAGGTAAATGGAATGCGATTGAGGTCGTCGGGGCTTAGAACGCTCTTATCTAGAGCCATTTGCCACGTTGCGGCTACCTGATTGCGTAATTCCAAATTTTCGATCCAAAGGAGTTCGGGCCAAAGGGCATAAGCTTTTGCGTACATAAGGATGGTGTTTTAAACTCGTTAATACTATTTCAATTTAGCAATGATGGCATCCGCCATTTGATGGGTTGAGGCAGCGCCTTGGTTCACCACATCGGCCGTTCCGCGCATTTTGTTCATGTCGTAGGTTTTTACTTTTCCTTCGGCAATCACTTCTGCCACTGCATTTTCGATCTTCTTTGCCATTTCTTTTTCTCCGATATATTCGAGCATCATGATGGCAGAATTGACCATGGCGATGGGATTCACTATGGAAGTTTCGAAGTCGGCATATTTAGGTGCAGAACCATGGGTAGGCTCGAAAACAGCCACTCCAGCTTCGCCAAATTGAGCCGAACAAGCAAAACCAAGTCCTCCAATCAATCCAGCAAATCCATCGCTGATGATGTCGCCAAACATATTTCCAGCTACGATAACGTTGTAATCTTCAGGGTTTTTGGTGAGCCACATCATTTGAGCATCAATGTTGGTATCCCAAACTTGCATTCCTGGAAATTCGTTTTTGGCCATCTCTTGTGCCACTTTGAGCATCATACCCGAAGTTTCGCGAATGACGTTGGGTTTTTCGCAAACGGTGATGCCTTTGTATCCATTTTCTTTAGCGTATTCAAAAGCGGCACGTACTATTCGGCTGGTGTATTTTTTGGTGAAAATGCGGGTAGAAATGGCGAGCTCTTCGCGAGGACACCATGCAAAATTTTCTCTAAATTTGGGATGACTCATCAGCCCTTCGTAAACCAAGTCGGAAGGATTGGTCCATTCAACGCCACCGTACAAACCTTCGGTATTTTGACGGAAGATCATGGTGTCCACCAAGGGTTCTTCGATGGTGTTGTTGGCTCCACGGCGGATAAAATTCAGCGGGTTGCCTTTGAAGGTTTTGCAGGGTCGCATGCATATATCCAATCCAAAATGTTGACGCAAAGCCACGATGGGTGAAAAGTAGGTGTATCCTTTGCCCTGTAATTCGGGGGCTAACTCTGTAGCCGCTTTATCTTTAGGTTTGGAGGTGATGGCGCCAAAAAGAGCAACTTTATGTTTTTGGAGGAGGTCGATGGTACGTTGTGGAAGTGGATTGCCTTCTTTGCGCCAAAATTCCCACCCTATATCGCCTTCCACATAATCGGCTTTGAAGCCTACTGCATCCAACACTCGTAAAGTTTCGTCTAAAACAACGCGGCCAATGCCATCTCCTGGCAATGTAACAATGGTTCTTTTTTGCATAAGTTTATTTGATTTTTAATGAATTTTTCATTTGAAATTATGGCCTCAAAATTAGAAATCTATTTCAATTTTCACAAAATATTTGAATAATGTTTTTTTGTGGAATTGAGTTGATATTTACCAAGTGAAATGGAAATTTATAGGGTTTTAAATCGTCGATACAGTTTGAAGGCAGTATCAAAAACTGGGTTCATACGGTTGAGTTGAAGACTGTAATAATTTATTTCTTGAGCTCCAAAACCTTGGTAAAAGCGAGCCAACTCATTGTTGTTGCTGCCCTCGAAGTCAAAAATCATGGTCTGGCCCGCTACCCGCCTTAAAAACTGATCGATTAGGTAAGGCATGGCACCGGCGTCTTTTCCTTGCATACTGAGTCCACTGAAAAGAAATATGTATCGGGTTTTGTCGCGCAAGATAAAAGCTCCAGCCAATGGCTCGTTGGTACTTTGCGTCACGCCCACAGCCATGCCTTGTCCCAAATGGATGGCATGATAAATGAGTCGCCCCAGCCTTTGATAATCTTCGGTGGAATACACCTCAAGTTGGGCTCCTTTATTTTTTTTAAACAATTCAATGACTTCCTCCGGGCGCACATTTTCAATCCATTGCAAGTTTTCCTTTTCGGCTTTTTTGAGGTTGCGTTTGAGGTTGGTGCTGTATTTCTGTTGCAATTGGGAGTAGGGAACAGCCAAGTTTAATTCGATATTTCTGTTCGATTTTAACCCTGCTTGCTGCTTGGGCTGGTTGTATTTGTTAAGGTTAATTTCTATCCTTTTAAATTGGAGGGGAATGGTCTGAATAAAGGCATCGAGATGTTCATTGCCTTGCAATTGACGGTTAAAGAGTCCCAGTTGCTGAGTGAAAACCGGTTGGTAAAGGTAGTGTATCTTCCATTTTTTTCGAAAGGTAAGCGGGAACACTCGTTGATAATCGTCCTCCACCAACGCATCCCATTCGCCGGCCACAATATTTAAGTACCACGAATAGGCGTAAATGTATTCGTTAATGCTGTTGGCGATGCAATTGTCCCAACGCTGAAAGTCGATTTCGGAATGCTTCAGATAACGAATCATACGTTTAGCTATGAGTCGAGCAGGGTTTGAACTCGTTCGCGTACATGATCGCGCAGTTGGTTCTCGGACATGGAGGCAATGGTTTCAGCACTTACTTCTTTACCAAAGACCATTCTTATTTTGCCCGGTTTAATGTGCCAGCTGGCTTTGTTATTGATGTTGTACAAGCCAATAAAAGCAATGGGAATAATAGGAACCTCGGCTTTTTTGGCCATTAGGAAGGGTAGTTTTTTAAATTCACCTATTTCAGGGGTCAGGCTTCGTGTTCCTTCAGGAAAAATAAGGATGCTGCGGCCATCCTTAATTTTTTCAACGGCTTCCAAGATGGTTTTTAAACTGGCTCTCGGACTGCTTCGGTCGATGGGGATGTTGCCATATTTTTTCAGAACCCAGCCATAGAGAGGGGTTTTGAAATGGCTTGCTGCTTGTATGCCCCAAAAATCAACTGGGATAAACCCCAAAACTAATGGAATATCGAGCATACTCACATGATTGGGCATAAAAATATAGGTCTTTTTAGGATCAATATTTTCGATGCCTTCCACTTTAACTCTAATGAGCAGGATGCTTATAAAAGCCTTTAAAAACTTCCGTACCCAAACAATATAAGTAGCGTAGGGAAAGAGGGTTGCCACAATCAGAAACCACATCAGAAAAATGATGAAGACGATCACCGCCACCGCCCATTCCAAGATGGATACAAGGGTTTTCATAGGATAGTGTTTATTATAATTTAGAATTAGAATCCTTTGCCAACGATGGCTTTAAGTTCTTCAGCAGTAACGGGAATGCGTTGGTTGCCCAGCATTCGTCCCCCGTGCTCAGTGATGAGGAGGTCATCCTCCAGACGTATTCCGCCAAAATCGCGATAGTCTTTGAGTTTGTCGTAATTGATAAAGTCGGAGTGTAAACTTTGGCTGTGCCACTGATCGATAAGCGCAGGAATGAAATAGATTCCGGGTTCGTTGGTAAGTACAAATCCTGGTTGGAGTTTGCGAGCCAAACGCAAATAGGCGGTTCCAAACTGGGTACTTCGTTCCAACTCGTCGCCATAGCCCACATAGTTTTCGCCCATATCTTCCATATCGTGCACGTCGAGACCCATCATGTGGCCAAGTCCATGAGGCATAAAAAGGGCATGGGCTCCAGCAGCCACCGCTTCGTCGATGTCACCTTTCATCAAGCCAAGGTGTTTAAGTCCTTTGGTGATGGTGCGTGCAGCAAGAATATGCATTTCTTTATAAAATAGACCTGGTTTCACAGCTGCTGTGACGGCATTATTGGCGGCCAAAACAATTTCGTAAATTTCTTTTTGCTTGGTGCTAAAGGTGCCTCCAATGGCAAAAGTGCGGGTGTTGTCGGTGGCGTAATGCAGGGGCGATTCAAAACCGCAATCCACGAGAAGCAAATCGCCATTGGTTAAAATATTGTTGTGGTAATGATTGTGGAGGGTTTCGCCTCTTTTGCTTAGAATCACAGGAAAACTTACCTGTCCACCATGTTGTAAAGCCACGTGCTCCACTGCGGCAGCAATCATTTGCTCGTGTGCGCCTTCGGAGGCCAGGCGCATGGCGGTGGTGTGCATGAGGTAGCCCACTTTTTGAATTTCATCGAGGTGAGCTATTTCGTTGGCATCTTTGATATTGCGCAATTTTACAATGGCTTTAATCAATTCCACGGAGGCTGATGCTTTGAGTTCTGAAGCTTTGATGCCAGTTAAGGATTCGAGCATGAGCTTGTTTTCACCACGAGAGGGAGGGGTAAAGTGAATTTTACGACCCTTTGCAATTGCCTTTTTTAGGTATTCGGAGAGAGCGCTAAAAGCATGGGTATGTTCTACGCCCACGTTATAGGCTTGCTCGCTCACCGAGGGTTGGGGACCCATCCAGATGATGTCGTCCATGTCCACATCATCACCAAAAATAAGGTCTTGACCTTCGTCCAAATCTAAAACTCCTGCAAAACCGGGATGGTCAATTCCAAAAAAATACAAGAAATTACTATCCTGACGAAAGGGGTAAGTATTTGAGGGATAATTATATGGCGATTCGGAATTTCCTAATATCAAAACCAAGCCTGAATTCAAGCTGTTGCGCAATTGCAAACGACGTTGCAGATAAACTTCTCTTTTGAACATGATTTTTATGTGATGGGGTTAAGGCTACAAATTTAGATATTTTTTGCTTGTAATAGCACTGGTTTTTGGGTTATTGATTAATAAGAGACCGTTGCAAAATTATCTAAAATATAAGATTTTAACTTTTTTGACTTCAAGC
>DZDC01000243.1 GCA_022736595.1 Draconibacterium orientale
ACCAATACACGCAAAGGGTTTAGCTGGAAATGGCTAAGCCCTTTTTCTTTGGGTGTTGGTTTCTTTAGGCTGCCTAAGGTGTACCCTGACCTACATGACACCGTGAAGTGTAGTTTGAGGTAACTTGGTGGCTTGACTTGGCTTGGCTGGTTGCGGCGAGTGGGTAGGCTCTGACCAGTTTCATTATGGACATGAAACAAGGTTGCAGTGCATGAAGTGCTTGTATATTAAACGGATTAATGGTGTCATTTCTAGCGATTTTTTTTTCAAAAACACAAAGGGTAGTTCGATGCCGTGTAAACAGTGCATGCATCTAATCGACATTATTGATCTATCTATTCCTTATGTAATAAGGACGTGCTTGAGCTGTGGTCGAAAAATTAACTTACGAGATCCAGGTGAAAATGGCCTTGGAATAAAGATTGAAAAGGGCGATCAATTTATCTTTCCTGAAGGGTACTTAAAGATTTCAGCAAATCCGTTGAATGGTATAGGCACACTTACTCAAGCTGGATTGGCATGGTTTGCAGAACTAATATTTATAGAAAAGTTGGAAAAGACCCCGGAAAATTTAGCATTACAAATTAAAAAAAACGATGAGTATAGCGTCTCAATTCTAAAGAACTCCCTTCTTGTTGATGATCACGATATTGAAAATCCAGAACACTTTAATGCAATATTTGAAACGTTAAGTGGAAATAAAAACAGCCTTGAATGGTGGGCATTGTTGTTCGGTATTTACAATTCCATAGTTGAGGAGGCGATAAAAGAGAATGATGCCAATAAAGCGGCATGGGCAATGGGGTCTGCTGAGCGTTGCAGGTCTATGTGTGTATTTAAAGGCAGTCTTGAAGAAGTCGTTTGGATGGGACATTCTGCACGTAAAATTATAGACGTAATTAACACTTGGCATTCCAATAAGGGCAATCATAATGAGGAGTTTTGGCAGATCGTTTTCAACAAAAATCCTTATGTTTTGTCTCAGTTATTTGCTGTCCCCGTCATTTTCATTAAGGACAAAGCTTATGTTGGTGGCATGAATATCGATCATCAGGATGCTAAATTTGTTGATTATTTATTTACAAATGAATCATCCAATGACGCATTACTCGTAGAAATAAAGACGCCAGCCACAAAGCTTGTTGGCAGGAGCTATCGCAAAGGAGTATTCAATCCCTCAAGCGATCTTGCAGGCTCTGTAATTCAAGTATTGGACTATCGAAGAGAGTTATCCAATAACATACACACAATAACAAGGGGGACTGAGCACACAATAGACGTATTCAGCCCACGGTGCGTTATTATAGCCGGGAACGCTGAAAAAGAGCTTGATAATGAAAAAAAAAGGAAATCATTTGAACTTTTCAGAACAAATCTCAAAGATGTTGAGATCGTAACATTCGATGAACTTTTTAAAAAGGCTGAAGTATTAGCCACCTTATTCAATCTAAAGTGGAATAAATAAAAATACGTAAATTGGGTTCAGCGCCGGTGTAGCCCGTATTAGCTGATGTAGGGCGGGCTGCAACCTGCCGAACGGATGATGCTTATCAGAGTTTAGGGGCAGGTATTGCGTTATCGCTTTTATCCGAACAATAGCTACGCATCCTGCGCAGCCCTCACACGCTAACAAAGCCTGATCACGCTTGAGCCTTTCTATCAATTGTCACGACTCG
>DZDC01000244.1 GCA_022736595.1 Draconibacterium orientale
TTTACGTAATGACCCGTCTTAAAGGCTGGTTGCAGTATTCCCGCGACATTATCAATACGGCTGGTACGTATAAGAGCCAATATGCTGCTACCTCCTTCATCTACCAATATGATGATGCAGAAAATGTAGTCTCCACGACAAAAATCTACAATTCATTCTTGAAGACAATGGATGACATATCCACAGACGGTAGCGCGAGTACACCTATTGAAATCAGCGCTACCATTTCGTATGACTGGACGCAGTTAGTTCAGGGCTTTGCTTCTTGAAACTGTAAATACTGGCGTATTTTATTCAAACGAGGAAAATATGCCTGTAAAAGACAAACGAAAAACAGTTATTGCCAAGTTTCGCAATGCGCACGACAAACGCTACGACTACTCCAAAGTAGTTTACAAAGGCAGCCAAGAGAAAGTTTGTATTATTTGTTCAAAACACGGTGAATTTTGGCAAACACCCGCGAATCACTCGTTTGGACACGGATGCCCGCGTTGCGCTCAAGAGTTTACTAGACAAGTTCGACTGCTTGGTAAACCCGGCTTTATTAAAAAGGCAATAACAGTTCACGGAAATGAATATGACTACTCCAAAGTACACTATACTGGCAACAAGGGAAGGGTTTGCATTGTTTGTCCAAAACACGGCGAGTTTTGGCAAAGACCTAACGACCATTTAAGCTCTCAAGCTGGGTGCCCTAAATGTACAAATCTTGGGGTGTCAAAGCTAGAAACCCGCGTTGCTGAGTGGGCTAAAAGTCTTGGTGTTAAGGTAGAGACGCAAAAACGACTTGGGAGGAAGTACATTGACATTTATTTGCCAGAACATAACCTGGGTATTGAGATTAACGGTCTTTATTGGCACTCGGAGAGATTCACGGATAAAGCCTACCATCAAGAAAAGTCTGGTATGGCAGAAAATCATGGTATCCAGTTATTGCATTTTTGGGAACACCAGATAAATAATAAGGCTTTAATTGTCAAGTCAATGCTGCGCATAAAGCTAGGGTTGGCAAAGCTGCGAATTTTTGCAAGGGAGTGCAGTATTCGCAAAATTGAGTCTGCACAAGCAAAAGTGTTTCTGGACTCAAACCATCTCCAAGGCAATATTGCCAGCAGTTTGCAGTATGGTTTGTTTTTGGACGAAAAGCTGGTTTCTGTAATGACTCTTGGAAAGCCTAGATTTAACAAGCAGTACGAGTGGGAAATTATCCGGTTGGCAACCCTAATAAATACCGTTGTAGTAGGTGGAGCTTCCAAGCTATTTTCGGCGTTCTGCAGGGAAAACTCCCCAAAATCGGTAATTTCTTATGCAGACCTGGATTATGCAGATGGTGGGGTTTACAAGAATTTGGGATTTACGTTTAAGGGTTTTTCAAACCCGTCGTATTTTTGGACTAGCGGGAGCACCGTACTTCCTAGGTATAAAACGCAAAAGCATAAATTGCATGATTTGTTGGGTACAGAATTTGACCCTAATTTGAGTGAAAGGGAAAATATGCAGAAGGCGGGTTTTTCCAGAGTGTTTAATTCTGGTAATGCAGTATTCGTAAGGGAAAAATATGCAGAATGCGGGTTTTTCCAGGTTGTTTAATTCTGGTAATGCAGTATTCGTAAGGGGGAAATAAATGGCAAGCCTTTTTGGATTTTCTGGAATTGCGGGTGCTCTGGCAAC
>DZDC01000106.1 GCA_022736595.1 Draconibacterium orientale
ACAAATAAGGGTAGAACCATTAGGTTATAATATCTCAGCAGAATTATTGTTTTATCCGTTTCATATATTCCGTTGGACTTTCGTTGAAGTACTCTTTAAAACATTTGGTGAAATATGAGGGCGATGAGAAACCACTTTCGTAGGCTATTTCCGAGATGGACTTTTCGGTATGAATCAACAATTGCTCGGAAGCTTTTAATCTGATGATGCGTACCAATTCGTTTGGAGCATAGTTGGTGAGCGTTTTAATTTTCCGGTACAGTTGAACGCGCGATAGCCCGAGACCTTTTCCAATTTCGTCCACGTTCAAATCGCTGTCAATCAGCTTCTCCTCAATCAGCTTTCGAAATTTGTTGATAAAGGCCTTGTCAATCTCTGCAACGTTCTCTTTTCTATCTCCAAATGTAAGATTCTTCTGGAAATAGTTCTTTATCTTCTCTCTATTCTCAATCAATTTTCGGACACGGATTTTCAGCAAACTTTCGTTGAATGGCTTCGGAATATAGGCATCAGCGCCACTCTCAAAACCTATGGCGCGTTGTTCGTCCAATGAGAGTGCGGTGAGTAACACTACTGGAATGTGACTGGTGGATAGGTTCTCCTTGATTTGTTTGCATAATTCAAAACCATCCATCACGTCCATGGAAACGTCGCTGATAATGAGCTCGGGCACATATTTCATGGCTTTTAACAACCCAATTTGTCCGTTTGAAGCTTCAATGATTTCGAAGCTTTCCTGCAAAAGGCTTTTTACATACATTCTTACATCTGCATTGTCTTCTACAATCAGTATCAGCGGTTTGTCGGTTTGTAAGGCGGCCGTTTCAGTAGTTTCAACTTCCGACTCTATAATTAACATATCATCTTCTCGTTCCGTGCTTGAATTAAGTGATGGATATTGTTCTACAATAGAAATTTCTTTTTGCTTGAATGGAATTAAAATGCTGAATTTTGTGCCTTTTCCTTCGGTGCTTTCCACTTTTATTTCACCATTGTGCAACTCAACAAGCATTTTGGTAAGGTGCAATCCAATCCCAGAACCGGAAGCACGATCGTCAACTTTATAAAATCGCTCAAACACGCTATGAATATGATTATCGGAAATGCCTATGCCATTATCAGAAACGGTAAGTTGTGCAAATGATTCTCCATCCTTCTGAATTTTAGTTAGATGTACATCGATACGCCCATTTTCGGGAGTAAATTTAAAGGTGTTTGAGAGCAAATTATAACAAATCTTCTCCATTTTGTCAGAATCAAACCATAAGGTATAATCATCGTCAGAGGCCATAAAAGTAAAGTGGATGTGTTTCTTTTTACCAAACTCAATGAACGAATCGCATATTTCTCCTACAAAACTTTTCAGATCGGTGAAGGTAAAATACATTTGCATCTTGCCATTTTCGTGCCTGCGAAAATCAATAATTTGGTCGATTAACTTGAGCAGAATGTGTACGTTTTTACGCATAAGTTGAATCAGCCGTTTTCCATCGCTGCTTATATTCTCCTTATCCAGACTATCCAGATGCCCCATGATAAGTGTAAGTGGCGTGCGAAATTCATGTGATATATTGGTGAAAAACACAAGTTTTGCCTGCGTTGCTTCTTCCAGATTTTTAGAAAGCACTATTAATTGATCCCGTTGCTCAGACAGTTCTTCTTTTTGATTATTGATGGCAATATTGTTGAGTTTCAATTCATCATTAACTTTATTCTTATGCCTGTATAAGCGAAGTAGAAGGATTAAAAGAACTGTAATAAGGAATAGGACTGCAAATGAAAGAAACAGTAGATTTTGTTGCGTACTAAACTTAGTCAGATTTTGATTTAAAACAGTATTCAATTGACCTATACGATTCTGGTGTTGAATAATTTGGTCGGTCTGCAATTTCAATACCCTTGCATTTGTTTCGTCAACTACTGCGGTGTAAAGTATATTATCCCTATCGTAAGGTTCATTATTCAGTATGTGAACAGCTGTTTGTATAGCTTTTTCGCCACCTGTTGGGTAAATAAAGGTAGCATCTAAAATGCCGCTGATAACTTTTTGAATCCCTCCTCCTGTGCCAGGCAAAGCATCAATACCAATCAAAATCGGTTTCTTTGTACTGTTAGTGACAGTTATGGCTTCACGTGCACCAGTAGCCATTTCATCATTTTGAGCAAACACAAGATCAATTGGTATCTTAGATTTCAACGCTTCAACCATTTTCTCCCGGGACTGTTTTCGAAGCCAGCCACCATCAGTTTGAAAAACAAGATGAATGCCGGGAAATTTCTCAAGAACACTCATAAATCCATTGTGTCGTTCTATGGCAGGTGTTGAACCTTGTAACCCCCTAATTTCAACGACATTCCCATTGCCGTTTAATAAGTTAGCAGTGTAAACGCCTACCTCTTTACCTATCTGGAAATTATCGGCGCCAACAAATGCAGTGTACTTTCCCGAATTGATTTTTCTATCCACCAACACTACCGGAATACCTTCCATCATCGCTTTTTCGATAACGGGCGTTAGCGGAATGGCTTCGTTAGGCGCTACAATAATCAAATCTACCCTGTCAGCTATAAAGCTTTCAATATCACGGATTTGCTGCTGGTTACTATCGTGGGCAGTTTTAATCTTAATTTTTATACCTTGATAAAATAATGCTTCGCGTTTCATTTCGCTGTTCATGGTCCTACGCCACGCATCATCACTACATTGCGACACACCAATTACTTTCGTGTGGTTTGTTTTATCATTTGTGCAGGATTGAAATACAACAAAACAAATGAGAAAGAAGTTTGTGAAATTTCGTTTCATTTTAAGTATTTGATTTGGGTGAAAGGTCAGCACCCAATTCGCTTTCAAAAGTACTGTTTTATTTGACAGTTAAAGATTTAATCGTCGGTTATTATTATTTTATTCAACAAAAAACCGATAAGACAATTATATCTGATCGGTTTTGTTGTTTGTTGATGCAATAAATGCTTTTATTTAACTAATGATAAAAGACTTTCTGGAAGAACAGGCATGGCGCCATGCTGTGTACAAACAAAAGCAGAAACATCTACAGCAATCTGGTGCGCATTTGCAATACTTTGACCACCCAAAAGGGAAGAAACGAATGCTGCAGTAAATGAGTCTCCGGCACCAACTGTATCTGCTACTTCTACTAATGGCGTTGGTTTGAATGATGTTTCATTTTTGGTTACTACATAACTTCCTTCAGTTCCTTTAGTCAACACCACAATTTCCAAACTGGAGCTATGTAAAAGCTGATTACAAATTTCCAACTCGCTTTTGGACTCCCAACCGAATAGCTTTCCAACAATCAGAATTTCTTCATCGTTAATCTTCAATATATTGCAACGATCTAATGCATGTTCAATCAGTTCCAATGTATAAAAGTGTTGACGGAGATTGATATCAAATATCTTGAGAGCTGTTTCGGGAACACAATCCAAAAAACGATTAATTGTTGTTCTTGAAACGCTGTTACGCTGGGCTAATGAACCAAAACAAACAGTCTTTGTTCTACGAGCCAAAGCTTCCATCTCTTCGGTAAAGGGGATATTGTCCCAAGCTACATTTTCGCAAATCTCATATTGAGGAATTCCATTCCCCGAAAGGCTTACCTGCACTGTACCCGTTGCATAAGGAGTTGTTTCGATAAGATATTTTAATTTCTTATTACTAAGGCAACTTACTATTTCATCGCCTAACGCATCGGTGCCTATTGCGCTTACAGCATATCCTTCGAAGCCAAACTGTGACACATGATATGCAAAATTTGCGGGCGCTCCACCAAGCACTTTACCATTTGGGAACATGTCCCACAAAATTTCTCCAATACCTACAATAACGTTATGACCCCCAACCCCTGAAGGGGAGTTGATGTTAGTTATGTTTTGTTTATTTTCTTGTATATTTTTCATATGTATTGTTATAAATAATCAGTTGTAATATTTATTCCTCCCCTTTAGGGGCTGGGGGTCAATTATTATAGTCCGAGTTCTCTCTCAATTTGTTCCAATGATTTGCCTTTTGTCTCTGGAATCCAGAATTTTACAAATACGAAGGCTATAATGCTAAACACACCAAAAATGCCAAACAGATATTGCAATCCCAACGCCCCATGAATGATGGGTGCAAAATATACCGTCAGGAAGGTACACAGCCAGCTAACCGCAGTAGAAAACGACATGGCTACACCCTTGATACGATTTGGATAAATTTCCGAAATGATAACCCACATAACCGGGGCAAAGGAAGCCGCGAAGAATGAAATATATAGCAACAATGCCGTCATGATACCAAATCCATTTTGAACAGGCTTGGCAAATTCCCAACTCAAATAGGCAAGCGAAGCAATCATACCTGCTGCACCCCACAAAAGTAAAGTCTTGCGACCTTTTTTATCCACCAACCACAGCGCAACAATGGTCATCAGGAAATTTACCATCCCAATAATCATGGCCTGCATAATGGAATCGCCTTTGGTAGAACCGGCTGCCTGAAAAATATCCGGCGCAAACATGATAACGGCATTGATACCCGTAATTTGCTGCAAGGCTGCTATTATTGTACCAATCAAAACAATCTTTCCAGTTTTCCCTTTGAATAACTCACCAACCGACATTTTGTCTTTTTTCTTTTCGGCATGTAATGCTTTTTCCATTTCGGGCAGTTCTTGTTCTACCAATTTTTCACCTCCAATGCTTGTCAAAACGGTGATGGCTTCTACTTTCCGTCCATGCGCCAACAGCCAACGTGGGCTTTCGGGGAATTTAGCGATTAAGAATACAAGGTATAAAACTCCAAACAAACCTGGTACGGCAAGCATATACCGCCAACTATTTTCACCCAGCCCAATCAGTAAATAATCAAATATATATGCCAACACGATGCCAATGGTTATTGCAAACTGATTGAGTGAAACCAAACGTCCACGGTTATGTGCCGGTGCAATTTCAGAAATATACATGGGTGCCACCACCGACGTTGCGCCAACGGCAAGACCCGATAATACGCGAAAAACAATTAGCATGGCAGCCGATTCGGCCAAAGCACAGCCAAATGCAGAAACAATGTACACAACCGCCGAGCTAATCATAACTTTTTTGCGACCGAATTTTTCGGTAAAATACCCTGTAAATAAGGCACCAATCAGGCAGCCAAAAGTAAGTAAAGCGGCCACGGTTCCAAGCCCGCTGGCAGTAAGCGAAAACTCACCCTTGATCATATCCACGGCTCCCGAAATGCCGGCCATGTTGAGTCCGAAAAGCAAACCGCCATTGATGGACACAAAGGTTGTCCAATATAAATACTTGTTGTTCATTAGATTATAATATTAGTTTAAATTGATTTTTATTTTACTTGATATATTTTTATATTTTCTGCTTTCCATGATTGGTTTGTTGTGAAAAATGTCAATGTATTGTACCATTGCGAAGGGAAAATGATATTTGTCAAAACGGTTTCCCCATCGTTTATAAATATTTCTGCTGACGCTTTATCTACCAAAAGCCTAACATTATAACTGTCTTTTTTTACAAGGGGTGCAATGGGTTCAGACACAAATTTCTGATTAAAATCCTTTAAACCAGAGTTTCGTCTGTCAACTTTCAATATGTTTTGTTCCAAATCAAACGTAAAATTCAGATAATCACCAATTGAATTTGTTAGTCCAAATCCCCAGATTTTGGCATTCTGTCTTTTCATTGTCATCTGAATTTCAAATGTGCCCTCGTATTTCTTTAAAATATCGCTTATCGCAATGTCTTTATTGATGTTTTGATCAGCAACAATTTCAACTTTTCCCCGTAAATTTGTAACTTCCTTTGTCGGCACATTCGCTAAAATTAAATGTTCACCATTATTTTTTATTGATAATTCGCGAGCAACAGTCATAGCACTTCGAAAACTTTTAGTTGGAACATTGTTGGCATAATCCCAATTACTCATCCAACCCATGAAAATTCTTCGTCCATCGCTGGCATCAATGTCGCTAAATGTAACTCCGGCATAATTATCGCGTCCGTAATCAATCCAAAGCGGATAAGGAAGTTTGTCTGCAATAAATTCTTTGCCATTGAAAGAACCAATAAAATACTGGGTTGCCGAACCACCGTTTGGTCCTCCGGGGTTTATGCTGACCATCAGCACCCATTTTGTTTCTCCACGATAAGTTAACGGAAATAAGTCAGGACATTCCCACACGCCACCGTGAGCACCCATTTCATTGCCGAATTCACTCAGTTTAGTCCAGTTTTTCAGATTGGATGAACCATAAAAAGTAATGGTTTGTTTGGTAGCCAGCGCCATAATCCACTGGTTCGAAACTTCGTTCCACGATACTTTTGGGTCACGAAAATCGGGAATTTCGGGATTTGGCAACACTGGATTGTGAGCGTATTTGGTAAATGTGCGTCCCTTGTCGGTGCTGTATGCAATAGATTGTTGTTGTACTTTTCCGTTACTTGTATAAATGGCAACCATAGCATTTTTACCAAAACCAGCAGTGTTTTTCACATCAATAACTGCACTTCCCGAAAAAATATCACCGAGGCTATCTGGCGCAATAGCAGTTGGCAGGTATGTCCACGAAGTCAAGTCGGTACTTACGGCATGTCCCCAGTGCATGTTGTTCCACATGGTGCCGTAAGGATTGTATTGATAAAAAAGATGATATTCACCTTCAAAATAAACAAGGCCGTTGGGGTCATTCATCCAACCATATTCGGGTGTAAAGTGAAATCTTGGTCGAAAAGTTTCATTGTATTCAAATTCAAACTTATCGGATTGCTTGATATTTTTGATTCCGAGTGACGAATTTTCTACTCCTTCAAAAGTAAGGCTAATTGTTTTGCCAAAGTGATTTTTCACATCCAGTTTCACCCAATAGTCTATCTTGTTCTGTGCCAATCGTAGGTAGAAAGCCGATGTGGTTTTGTGATTTTTATAATAAACGACCATTCTAACCTCATTTGCTTTTTCTTCTATTGGTAAAAGCAAATACGATTTTTCGGTTTTAAAATCTACTGTTGTTAGTTTTGTGTTTTTATTTCCCTGTTGTGAATGACAGCTTGTATTGACAACAAGCATTATCAGGGTAAGAAACTGGAGTGTTTTTTTCATATTCGTTAGTTGAACTAATTACTGATTGCAAGAATAGAAAGTAAGTGTATTTTTAAATATTTCTTTTGACACAATGAAAATGGTAAAAAATAAAATTACCAAGGGTAGTTTGTTTTCATTTGGAATCCTTATTTATCCATTTTGGCAAACATCATAAGCATTTGCCAAAATGGATAATATACTAAGGAATATAAGCTTAATTTATGGCTATTTTTGTGCTATTAGTTTTTCCTTCTACATCAGTTTTTTTGATAATAAACAACCCTTTCAACTTAGATGAATATGGAAGTTTTTGACTTCCATTTAATGTTAGCAAAAGTTTGCCTGTCAATGAGAAAATTTCTGTTTTCACTATTTCTGCAGAAACAAATGGACTTGAAACACCTGTAGTTGTATCATTGAATGCAATGACTTCGTCCCAGAAACAGCGACTTTGTTCACCTACTATTGTT
>DZDC01000107.1 GCA_022736595.1 Draconibacterium orientale
TTTGTATCAAGACAAAAAGTTTGAAACCTATTGGATTAGATAATATTACTAGAAGGACAGCAATTTGCAACTTTAACTGATATTATCACAAAAGCTTGGGCAGGTAAAACCACCAAAGAATACAAGGTTTTTAAAGGTCTGAAAAAGGAGAACCTTCGGGATAATATGACCAATACCGAATTGATTTTAAATATGCTTGCAGAGGCATCTACCAAAGACATTTCGCAAGCTACAAACCCGAAGGATTTTGAAGAAAGCAAAAAAGTAGCCAAACAAGGTGGCAATGTTGCCAAAGTAGCACTAAAAGAGCTAGAATCTAAAACAGGCAAAAAAGTAGTAAGCCCACTCAATGCCAAGGCGGTTTTAGAAAATAAGAAGATTGAAATAAAAAATCAGAAGTTAGAAAATGAGTAAGGAATCACTACTGACCGACTAAAAATTTTAGATTCCTCACTGCTTCCGAAAGCTTTCGGAACGGAATGACAAGGCACTGGGGATCAAAAAGAGGGAGGAGGTTGGCGGTTTTGTCGAGCTATTGTATCCGAGCTCAACAAGGAGTTTTTACGGAAAGTACTTATTTCAGAAGGATTATTTTGCGAATGGCCACTTGATTTTGCGATCGAAAACGAACAAAATAAACCCCTGCCCCATGCTCGCGTAGATCAAGACTCAAAGGTTGGCCCATTTGCGAATTGGAAATAGATTGCTTAAATACTTGATTACCTGCGGCATCAAACACTTCTACCCAACCCGATTGCAATACCAACTTTTGAAAATGCAAGGCAAATAAACCCGCAGATGGATTGGGAGAAACATCAAAAATCTCCCCTTGATCGCTATAGTTTTCAATGCCCACCGCAGTGGGATGATATACCAAGCTCATATCGATGAAGTAGGCTTGATTGGCGGGTGAAAGATTGACCCCTGCTGCATTTTTTGAAAAACTAAGCTCATACTTGGGCCCTTGAGCGTGCTTATCGGTATATTCAACCACAAATTTATAATCGCCATCGGGCATCAGGGAGCCACTTAAATCGCGACAATTCCACTGAATGCTATGGGACGTATGCTGGGTAAGGGTGGCTCCCGTGGTGGCATCGCTGGCATTACTGCCCGACTTGCCAATCCAGGAATAAAGGTACTGTTTGCGGGCATTGGCTCGCAGAAAAAGCGTGCGCACAAAAGTGCCATCGGCCTTCTCAATCCACACTGCCAGTACATGTTTGGGGGCAAAAGTACCACCTTCACTCACCGTTTTAAAAGTAAATGTAGCCAGTTGAGCCTGCAGCGAGCCCATCCATAAAAAACTCAAAACCAATAATGCAATCCCGTGTAAACGCATGTGATATCCTTTAAATTATTTGGCAAAAATATTCTTTTTACTTTAACCCAAAAACCCAACCCAAAATATGGGATTGGCCAGAAAGCTTCCTCTTGAAAATTTATGGTTTGCCTCTTCCACAAGCTATCGAAACCTAAAGGAGGTTGGCAGAAGTATGAAAGTAGTAGGTAGGTTTTGGATTTGGGATTTTAGTTTTTCACTCTTCGTTTTTAGTTTATCCCTTTCTGGAGCGAAGCTGAAGTCCCGAACTCGAAGTGCTTCGGGATCACTCTTCACTTTCGCAGCTTGCCCCTCCCGTACAGCTGTCGGGACTAAAGGGAGGCTGCTCACTTTTCACTTTTAGTTTATCACTTTCCACTCTTCACTCCCTCTAATACCTCAATCCCCAAAAGTAGGGTTCTTCAAGCTTCTTGCGTTCTTGAATGTATTTCGACATAAGGGTATTGTATTGGGAAGCATTGATTTTTTTGCCTTTCATTTTTCGGACTTTATTCAGCTCCTCGGCCACATTTTTCATTTCTATTACCACCGGTTCAATCACCAAAGCCCCATTATTGATGTTGATTTCGAGAATGAGCCCAGGTAATCCTCCAAACATCTCAGGCCCTGAAGCAATGGGAATGTCGAGGGCAAACCAAGCCTCCACCCTTTGATATTTGATAGAATCGTACCACACGGCACTCATGCAGATATGCCCAGCCACTTCCTTTAAATTGTTGAGTATCTTCCAATTTTGCCCCAAAAGTGTATCCTCCACTATATAGGTTTTACCCAAGGTTTCGATATGATCGAGCCTACGACGCTTTTCAAAATCGCGGGTGATGACATAAGCGGGCTTTTGATACGACCAAGTTTGACTGGCGTCCACAGGCTCATCCGAATCTACATAAATGGATTTTTTAGCATCGAAATACAGTTCGCAATAGGAACTCCATTCGGAGCGCTTCCCCCAGACGTAAGCATCTTTTTCTTTCTGTTGCTCGCTCACAAAATCAAGTGAAGCATACATCTTTGTCCAGTTTTGGGTGCGTTTGTATTTGATATATCCGGTGGGTATTTCACCGCCAGAAGTCAATAAAATGAAGCTTATCAGGGCTAAAAGTCCAAACTTTATGGGTTGTAATAGAGTGTTCATTCGCTCAGGTTTTTTTACTTTTTTGGGGGTTAATCTTCATTCATTTTATCGCTGAATCCTCTTATGTTGTACGACACACTCAACATCAAATAACGCGCAAGGGTGGACGAACTCACCCTTTGATAGTAGTTGGAAGTTGCGTATTGTTCAAAATAAACATTACGATTGAAAATATCGAAAACGGCCAAACGCATTTCCAACTTATTTTGCTTTCCAAAAAGCTTGCGGATAGAGGCATTCCAGATGGGAATGGTTTCGTTAAGTTCTGAAGTAGTGCTTCGGTATTGAGTATATTCAAAATTACTCTCGAAAAAGAATTTCTCTAAAAACTGATATTTCACCGAAAAGTCCATACCAAAATTATTATTCAGTTGGTCGTTTTCATGGTTGATGGAAAAATGAGTTTGATTGAGACCAAAATTTAAGTCCAAATCCAGTTGCAATTTTGCTGATAGGGTAAGTGAAAAATCGGTGCTGATACCCACATTACGACTATTGGTTTTATTTTCCACAGCATTAAAGAAGGCGTAAGATTCGTTCATTCCCCCGCTCAGGTCAACTCCTTGTTCCAATACGGTTTTAATCAAAGGAAAGCTGGTCCAGAAATACATGTTCATATTTCTATTTCCCTTATAATTCATTGGGTAAACGGTAGTTACAATACCGATACTGTCTTTATATTCCACCCTTTGATCGTAGATAATGCTACGGTCTTCTTGGGTATAATTGGCCTGTGCTCCGATGCTCGAAAAATTGGCAGGATTCCATTTATTAAGTCCAACGCTGACGGTATTGGATGTTTTAGGTTCAAGATTAGGGTTCCCGACTTTGTGATACAAAACGGAAGAAACCACGGGTACAGGAAGAATATCGTTGTCGGCAGGCAATTGCACGGTATAATAATAATTGAGTCGAAGGTGGGTATTGCGCGGCAGTTGGTAGGTAAAGGTAAAATTTGGTGTCCAGTGATTGTAGAATTTCCCGGCAGGATTTACCAAATCTGTTCCACCTTTGCTGCCTAAGAAACTATAATGGGTATAATCTTGTTGAATAGCCAATCCTGCAGACACATTGAGCCCTTTATGCGAGTAACGCAAACTGGAGCCCAACCGGTTGTACATGACATCCTTAAGCCCGTAATAACTAAGGCTATCTATTGAAGTATTGAGGTATAAATCTTGAGCTTGATTGTCGGCATTGCGCGTTCCATATTTAAAATTGTAAAAGACATCGCCAAACCACCGTTTCCCAAATTTATGATTGTACAAAGCATTGGCATCGTACTTACGCGAAAAGCCAAAGGCATCAGTTTGAATATTGGCTTGGGTAGCAGTAGCTATTTTATAAAACTCGTTGATGGTCAACAATTGGTCGCGCACTTTACCATCATTGGCGGCAACGCTTGCGCTGAAGGCTATGCTCTGTCCTTGCTTTTTGAATTTGTGCCGAAAGATGGCTGTGCTATTGAAATTTAAGGTGTTGTTATCCTTCTGGTTATCGTTTGAAAGACCATTGATGGGTTCGTTGGTTTGGTTGGAATACAATCCATAATCGAGCTGCGAATAATGCTGTTGCAAAAATGAACCGCTGGCTTTGGCAATGAGCACATTATTGGAATCCATATCCCATTGAAGACGCGTTGAAGCCGAATGGTTTTGGTAAAATCGGTGGGTGCGACTGGTATCGGTATTGCTATAAGCGGTATCGGAAAAGTAGTTTTGCTTATACAAATACTCATCGTAGCGGAAATTGGATTGGTTATAAAAATAGCTGAAGTTGTATTTCAACTTTTTTGAATCGTAATTGTAATTAGTTCCTGCTCCCAAATTTTCGGTGAAGCCTTTGCCATCGAAATAGTTATAAGCGGTATTATCGCTATAATAGTAATTGCTATTGGAAGAAAATCCAAAATTGCCATTGTCGGAATTGGCCCAAGCGTTGCTACCTTTAAACTCTTGATAATCTTCCCAATTCACTCCCGTTTGATTGATATTATTGGCGTACCCAATGAAAGACAATTGGTGCTTTTCGTTGAACAAATTGAGGTTGCCCCGAGTGGCCCAGCGCTCTTGAGTTCCTGCCGCCACCACTATTTTGCCAAATTTCCCCTTTTTAAACTCCTCTTTCAATTCCAAATTCATGGCTTTATCATCACCTCCATCGTCAACCCCAGTGAGTTTGGTCTGTTCCGATTTTTCTGTAAACACCTGCACTTTAGATATGGCATTAGCATCCAGATTTTTGGTAACATTTTTAGGATCGTCGCCGAAGAAATTTTTCCCATCCACATAAACCTTTTGCACGCTTTTGCCCTGGGCCATAATGTTGCCATTGGCATCAACCTGAATGCCAGGTAGTTTTCGCAAAAGATCTTCCACGGTGCTTCCAGGAGGAACCTTAAAAGTAGAGGCATCGTATTCGATGGTATCGCCTTTGATGTAAATGGGGGCTTTCGCGGCTTTGATTACCACCTCCAGCAAGGTACGATTAAGGGGCTGGAGCACCAAAGTATCCAGATTGACCATAACTTTTTCAGAAATAGGGAGATGCCTTTGAAAAGGAAGGCTGTTTACCTGCGAGATTTTTAATAAATACAGAATGTTTTTTAGGTTAGAGAATTCGAAAACCCCCTCCATATTGCTGGTGGTAAAATTGGCTAAGGTGCTGTCAAAGGGATTGAGAAGCATCACGGTGGAAAAGGCAACCGGAACCCGATTGGTATCCACAACCACAGCTTTGATCGAAATTTTTGAAGGGCGTTGTGCCCAAGCTCCGAAGCCTATCAGAAGCCACAAGAGCAGGAAAATAATTTGACGCATGCGAGGATCATTTTTTAATAAGTAGCGAATCTCAATTACTCAAATTTTAAAGTTTTTGCTAAGGATTTATTTTTAGCGAATTATCCTCAAAAACCACCCTAAAATTAAGGACCTATAATTTAGAACACAAACCTAGTGAATTTATTAACATCCAACGGTAAACAGTGTTAAAAATTGTAATAATCGAAACCTGAGCGCGTTCGACAATTACAATTACGAGATGAAACATAAACTTAGATAGAAGACTTAATTTTCTGAACCAGAATATCAATCCCAATATGATTTTTTCCTCCTTGAGGAATGATCAGGTTGGCGTATCGCTTGGTGGGTTCAATAAACTGAAGGTGCATGGGTTTCACAAACTTATCGTAATGGGTAAGCGCCTGATCCAACGACCGTCCACGCTCCAGCATATCGCGACTAATGATGCGCATCAACCGATCGTCGGCATCGGCATCCACAAAAATAATGATATCGAGCCTGTTTCTCAATTCGGGCTGACTTAGCACCATAATTCCTTCCACTATCACCACCTTTTTAGGATTGACCTTCACCACTTCGGCATTTCGGGCACAGGTAATGTAGGAATAAATGGGCATTTCAATAACGTTACCATCCTTGATACTATCGAGATGCTGAATCAAAAGACCCCATTCAATACTGTTGGGATGGTCAAAATTAATTTTTTTCTTCTCCTCTTGGCTCAAATGCCCATTGTCGAAATAATAGGCATCTTGGGCTATCACCGACACCGAATCTTTGGGTAGTTTCTTGATGATTTCCTTAACTACGGTGGTTTTTCCTGAACCGGATCCTCCAGCAATTCCTATGACTAGCATGGCTTATATGTGATTTAATGAATGTTTAAATGGAATTAAAATAATCAATCTATTGTAGTTTGGTATTTTGCAGATGGCGTTGACTGTCGCGTTGGGTTTTCTTTTCCATATTCTGTTTGAAAGCTTCGGTGAGATCTACTCCCGTTTGGTTGGCCAAACAAATCAAAACCCAAAGTACATCGGCCATTTCGTCGGCAAGATGGTGTTCCAAATCACTTTTCTTAAAGGATTGATCACCGTAAGTGCGGGCCATGATACGGGCCAATTCCCCCACTTCTTCGGTGAGCAGCGCCATATTGGTCAACTCGCTAAAATAACGCACGCCAATGGTTTTAATCCATTGATCTACTTGCTCTTGAGCTTGACTTAAAGTGATGGATTCTGTGGGATGAGAAGGTTGGTTTGACATTTTTATGGAATTTGTTTTAGGCTGATTTAATCAGGCGGATGTTTTGTAAGTACTCAAAAAATCCATAGTCGATAAGGGTGCGAAAAATGAGGATAATTCCAAAAGCCACCAAAGCTAAACCCACAGATTTGTTGATGAAAATCTCTCTACGTGGCGACAAATACTTTTTAATTTTTCCTCCCACAAAACTTTTTAGCACATCGGCAAGAAAAATGGTGATGAAACTACCGCTAAAAAAAACCACCGTACTTTCCAGAATATGACCCTGATCTGAATTTTTACCCACAAAACCCAAAGCTCCAAACCAGAAAAAGAAGAGAAAAGGGTTGGCGATATTCATAAAAAAACCTTTAAGAACATAACTCAATGGCCCCCGTGTACGCAGGTTTACTTCATCCATATTCAGGTGTCGCATGTGCATGATATCGGGTTTTTTGGCCCAACTTACCGAACCAAAAATAATGAGAATAATACCTCCAACAAGCCCTACATACACTTTATTATTGGCATCATCAAAGAGACTTGCTCCAATTAAATAACTGATGGTCACAAGCATTACATCACTTAAGGAAATACCTGCTGCCATGAAAATTCCATTTCTAAACCCACGGGTAATGCCGGTTTGTATAATCGCAAAAAAAGCAGGACCCAACGAAATGGATACCAGCAATCCCAGTAGAATTCCTTGAAAAAATAGATAAACCATTCTATATTTTTTAACTGTGACAAAAATATAATTTTTTGTCTTTAGTACATGACAATTTTCAATTTAGACCGTCTAAGGTTGAGGTTGTATTGTTCAAGAATTGGTATTTGAAATAACCTAATAATTTAAGTGCCCAGTCTAAAAAGCCCTTTTACCCCTAAATCCCCTAAAGGGGACTTTTCCAAACTACTGATTTTTAGCGTTCTCCCTTTAGGGCTAGGGGCAAAAACGATAAAAATCAGTAGTTTGGAGGCTTTTTAGACTGGACTCATTTAAATCTTTAATAATCTCTTTTCGCTCCTTGCATGAGCGGTAAAGTTCTT
>DZDC01000108.1 GCA_022736595.1 Draconibacterium orientale
GCACATCGCAAATATGCGCCCATAGCTCAACTGGATAGAGCGTCTGACTACGGATAAGCATGTTTTATGTGGGGTATTAGCTAAATTGGATATAGCATTGCGCTACGGACGCAAGGGCTGGGGGTTCAAATCCCTCATATCCCACCAAAAAAAAATAGTGGTTTGAATGCAATTTGAATGCAATTGCAGACAAAGAGAAAGGGACTTGAAAAAGTCCCTTTTTGCTTGCTTTCAAGCTTATTTTAGAATAAATGATTGATTGTGTCAACTGCGGAATGTTTCATTTCCGGCATTACATGCCCGTATATATCCAATGTTACCTGTATGGAAGAATGTCCCATTAGTTCCTTGGCTGTGTTTGGCTGTACGCCGCTTTCCAATAGCCTTGTACAATAGGTATGTCTTAATGCGTGAATATTTGCCTTTTCAATTTCTGCCTTTTCAATCATGTTGTAAAATTTTCTTTGCATATTCCGGGGTTCAATCGGCGTTCCGGCACTGGAAGGGAATAACAAACCTTTTCTTTCATCTTCCGGCTTGTAAGCTTTTAACATTTCAAATACGCTGGTAGGTATTGGAATACTTCTTTTTCCGGCTTTGGTTTTTGGTGTACCTTCCATGATTTCCGTTTTCTTGGTGTCCATATTCATTATACGGCTTATGTTCCGGCTTACTTTCAATACTCCTGCTTCAATGTCTATATCGTCCCATGTTACGGCTAATAATTCGCCCAACCTCAAACCCGTTGCAAGGTCTAATATAAAGGCTAAACCGCCGTCATGGGGCTGTGCTTTGCATGTGTCCATGAATTTCTGTTGTTCCTCTTTTGTTAATACTCTCATAGGCTTTATTGTTTCCTGTTTTGGTAATATTGCATGGTCTGACACGTTGCGGAATAGTTCGCCCATTCTTACAGCGTGTTTAAGTGCGTCATGGATTATTGTGTGGATATGTTTTACAGTTTTGGAGGAATACCCGGCTTTGGTCTTATCTCTGTAATGATTTTGTATTCTATCGGCTGTAAGGTCTTTAAGCTTGATTTTGCCCAATTCCGGCTTTACATGCAATTCCATCATGTGATAATACCCCTCAATAGTTTTAGGCTTTAATGACGGCATTTTGTACGTCATAAGCCATTTATCAAGCCATTCGCCCAATGTAAGCTTTGACGGGTCAATATATGTTCCTTGTTCGTTCTGCTTTATAGCGTCCGTCAACTTTTTGTTTGCTTCTGTACGGGTCTTGCCGTAAAAGCTTTTACGCTTGCCGTCAATGGTAGCCTGTGCAATCCAACGCCCGTTTTTCTCGTCCTTGTAAATAGTTCCTTCGTTGTTTCCTCTTTTATTTGCCATGTTAAAATCTCCCTCTCATTATGTTATTTCGTATTTGGTTTACATAATGTGAGTTTAACATGGGTTATGAGGAAAATTATACAGGTAAGTAATGGAACGTCTGACACATTATTAGTGGGTTTTGCCGCAATACAAGCGGTTTTGAAGGGTATTGAATGCAA
This sequence comes from Draconibacterium orientale, assembly GCA_022736595.1. GTDB lineage: Bacteria > Bacteroidota > Bacteroidia > Bacteroidales > UBA1556 > UBA6267. Next base: position 1,514 of record DZDC01000108.1, read on the forward strand.
TTATGTAATGCAATCTTAACATTAAAAATGGAAAATTTTTATAAAGATGGGGGGTGGGGGTAACACCTTTCCGCTAATAGCAAGGGTTAGAGGGCAATTTTCACCGCATGGAATGTATTGGAAAATATTTCTGAAAATATAGGGGGTGGGGGGGGGTGTCCGCCTGCTATAAATGGAAGGGAAGCCGGAACGTCAAAACTGCCAAATCTTAACTATTTGTTACAACTGTCGGAATTTAAAAATGACTCAAACCGTACAGCCACAAGGGTTAAACCCTGTTTTTTGCCTTCAAAACTGCACACACTCCACTATATATATAAAATACTAATAGTTTTGATAGGGGGTCTATTTATATATGAATAGGTTACTTTTTTAATAGTTAATATATATATAATATAGTATAATTTTCCTTTACAACATATTATCACTTTTTTGCTTCATTTTCAAAACACTATATATTTTTTGTAGTAAATGGAGTGTGTGCGGTTTTAAGCGAAAAAATGACCTCTAACTATACAGCCGCAAGGGATACAGCTTTGTAACAATTCCGACAATTGTAACAAGTCGCCATTATAAGGAAATAGCTTTATTTATCTGCAAATATCGCTGTTTATCTTTAATTATCGCTTGTTTTTTAACTCAAAATATGTTATAATAATCATATGTTAAACCCATTTATCAACTCAAAATTTTTGCCGCCGCTTCATAAAAAGCGGTCTTTTTTTACCCTCCGGGGTACATGAAAAAAGACTAACCAAGTTAATAGCGGTTAGTCCAATAATTGTAAAATATCTTCTTTCCATTTTATGTTATTATACCATGCTGTCATTATTTCCCTTACTGCGTTACTAATTGTCATGGTGCTTTCATCGCCTGTCCAATTCATAAGCTTGTCCCAATGGTCATTACGGATTGAAATATATATTCGTGACTTTTCCATATTTCTTGATTTTGCCCTATTGGGTTTTCGTTTACCGTTCTGTATTTCATTTATAACCTTGTAAGCTTTCCGGGTGCGTCTGTCTGCGGACATAATATCCCGGAATATCATGCTTGACATTATTTGCGGTGAATCATATTGAAAAATATATTTTTTATCGACTTTTCCTAATTCGCCCATAAAATCTATAATTTCCTTTGGTAATGTAACTTGATAGACCATTACATTACTTTCTTTTGGCATATAGTAAATTTGAATACCAGCGTTATAATGTTCTCTCTGCTGTTTTGTTAAACCCATTGTTTTCAACCCCATTTATAAGATATTTGCCGATACTCTATTTTATAAGGGTTTATCTATTTATTCCCAACTCAAAATTTTATATATATTTATGCTTTTACCAATTTGTTAACTTCTTTTTCCAATCTCTCCAACTCTGCGGTACTTTCTGCCATTTCGTCCGCCATATCCTGTTTTAAAAGAATGGCGTTTACCGCATATTCCGGGATTAAATTCCTGCCGCCGGGTGTCTTAATGGTTTTTAACTGTCCCATTCTTATCCAGTGTTTTATTGTACTTGGGCTTACTCCCAATATTTCCGCCGCTTGTCCTGTTTTCAGTAATTTCATAATTTTGCTAACCTCCATTTAATTACTTCTTATACAACTATTATATCATAAATGGTCAAAACGGTCAACCGTTCTCTTTTCTCCGGCTATTTATGGAAGGGTAAGCCGTTTCGCAAAATGGTAATTAATGGTGAATCCTTGATGGAATCCAACATCATTGATGTTGATGTTTAAACAGATGTTATGGAAAAGTATTCCTGCACATCTTATTAATCATCTGCGATAATTATCGCAAATCATCTAATCATCTGCGGAATATTCCGTATCATCTTTAAAATCATCTTCGCCATTTGGCGAATCATCTTTTCAATCATCTTCGCAAATTTACGAATCATCTTGACGCATCCGAATAAAAAGCCTTATTATCAAGGTTTGCGGCTGTATTAATTCGGCTCTAATCCTGTATGTCTGTAAACTGTGTTACAAAACGTCATAGGAACGCCGTCAAGCCGTTTTTCTGCGTGGGTTAGTGTTATTATACCCCCGGCGTTTTCGCCTGTCTGCGGCTGTCCTGTGTTTGTCCTCCGACTGCATGGAGCGGCGGAACGCTTGCCAATGCTTACTATAGCCGGTGAGGGAAATTTTGGATAAAAAAAGACACTCATTAAAGAGTGCCTTATATGTGCTTACTGTTTTAGTTTATATTTACAAATGCTTCTTTATCAGCTTTAATTTTTAATCTCCAACCACCAGCTTTGTAAAGTTCTTTTGAAACTTCAAAAACTTCTGCGTCTTTTACAGTAATACCGGGGTTTAAGTCACTTAAAATCTTTGTGTCAAGCTTTGTTTCTGTTGCATAGGAAGAAGTTGCCCCAATATCGGAATCATATTTTGTACTGTTTTTGTCAAGCAAATTTACTGTTGCCATGGAAAAAGAACCAATAGGCTTGTCCGAAATGTTTTTGTATTGCCAATTAACAACTACATATGTACCGCCCTCTGATGGCTTGGAGTTTATGTATTCTCCACCAACTTCTGCCTTTTCTTCAATGGAAGTAATTGTTATCTCAAATTTTTCCGTCTTGATAACGTCACCAACTTTTGCCACAACTTCATTACTTGCCTTTTTATTATCCCCACTACTTACCGCCGCTGTATTACCGCTTTTGTCTGTACCGTTACTTACTGTAGCTGTGTTGTTGTCCTTACCTCCATTTGCCGCAACTGAAATAATTATTAAGAGTACAATCGCACCTATGAAAGATAAAATCTTGTGCTTCATAAACCAATTTCTTTGGTCTTTTCCACAACTTGGACATTTTTTGGCTGACGAACTAATTTCTTGTTTGCATTCCTTGCAAGGCTTCATAGCCATTTTTACATTCCCCCTTCGTTCATTAGTTTAACGGATACATTTTACCATACATTAGCAGAAAAAACAACTCTTTTGGACAAAAAAACGCCCCCGGACGCTTTTAATTCCGAGGGTCTTGTTATTAGTAACCTGTTTTAACTATTTGCAATTCTATGATATCAAAAAACGCCGCTTGTTTTAACGATTATGCACCAATTGTCAATTCGCTTGTAAATTGTTCCCAATTGACTTCACTTCCAGTTCTTGCCTTTGCTATCTTCATTGCTTCGGTCTTTCTCCAACAAATGGAAGTACCATAAGCCTTGGCAACTATCGGGTATACTGTTACTTCTTTTCCATAAAATACATATGTCCAATCTTTTTTCTTTTTGGAAGTATAATGACAATTGCCATTTTCTCCATAATAAGGACACCCACCACATACAGAATCTGCCGTATATCTCATATTAAAACCGCCTTTTTAGCTTTCCATTTAATGTTATAAACCGTGTTCTCTTTAATGCCATATTCTTCCGCTATTTCCTTTTGTGGTCTATCGTCCTTTGCTATGGCTTTTTGTTGTTCCTCTGTTAAATATGCCCGTTTACGTTCTCCGCCCTTCTGTGTTGCCTTTGCCCTGCGTTTGTTGCGTTCTTCTACCTTGTCCGGGTCTGTGTCCTCATTGTTGAATGCCCCGGTGTATTTTGCCTTATATTCCGGGTACATAAAACCCGGTGGGTAAACTGTGACTTTCATTCCAGTAATATCCGTACATTTTCCAATTTCTACCCTCATTGGTTTTATACCCCCTTATTCTTCCTGTGCTTTTTTGTCCGCCTTTTCTCTTTTCGCCCTTACCATTTTCTGTAATGATACATATTCCTCTATGGTTTTCAGTGCGTCAATCGCTTCACTGTCTTTGAAGTATAACGCCATGACATTCAAAAGATAAATTAAGGTTTTTGCTTCTGTATGTTTTTTATTTCCATTATTGATTTCGTTGTAAAGTCTTTCCATTTCTTTCAAGGCTTCTTGTCTACTCTTTAAATTGATATTCATTGTTTCAACCTCCTGTTACATTCATTTATTGCATTCAAAATCTTTCAAAGCCGCTATTCATGCGGCAAAACCTTCTAATTAGAAATCAAATAGTCCTTGTTACAAAAGCCCCCAATTACCAAGAAAGGAAAGGTTGCCCGGTTTATTGGGCTTCCTTTCCAATCCTTATAATAAATCCATCATTTTGGAGGGATGGCTATTTTACATAGTATTCCAAATGTGCTTTTTGCTTTTTCAATTCATTTAACTCTGTTACCAACTCTGCCAAAATGGTATCTAATCCCATCTTGACATATTTTTCCGCTATGGGCTTAACTGCCAATAACGCCGTTTTGTCTTTTTCCATGTTCTGTATTTGTTGTTCTATTCCGGGCAATGCGTCCCGGTATTGCTGTAAACGGTTTTCATTGGTGAATGCTATTCCCATTTTATACCTCCATGCCCATTGCGGCTAAAGCCTTTTCCAGCCTTTCAAGTCTTGCCGCTGGGCTTTCGTCTGTGGCTTTCTTGCTTGCGGCTTCCTGTAGTGTTTTAATGGCTTCTTGTTCTGCCGCTTTCGCTTTGTCTGCCTGTTCTCTTTCTAATGCCCTTACTTGGTGGTTATACCTTGATTCCAATTCCTGCTTTATCTTTCTTACGGCATTTCCATTGAGTGGAAGAATTACCGGGTAGACTTTCATAAAATTATCTAAATCCTTTTCGGTCTGTTTTAGCAATTTATTCCTGTCCATCTGTTCCGCCCTCCTTAATGCCGCTTAATGCTTCGATTTGTGCCGCCTTTTCTTTCATGGTTAAATCCTTATTTCTAAGAATATCCAATACCTTTTTTGGGTCTTTCTCAACGCCTTTATTCAATTTTGTATTATCTGCTTTGCTGTGCATTTGTGTAAGCTTTCCCGAATTTGCCGCCATTTTAATTTACCCCCTCATAATTTCCAAAATATAGTTTTTATCCTGTAGCAATATTTTCACTGGCAAGCCAAAAAAGTGTTCCAATTTTTCCTTTATCTTCTGCGGTGGCTTGCGTTCTCCGGCTTCAATCATTTGGTAATACTGCCTTGAAATGCCCAATTCGTCCGCTATAATGCTTTGATTCACACCAATTTCCATTCTTAAAAGCTGTATGTTTTTCACCTTTTCAACCTCCTTGCCGATTATGTCAACATAACGTCCTTGCTACTTACATTATACCATTAATTTGTAGCTTTTGCAACTTGTTACAAAAGGAGTTTTACGCCCGTTCAAGGCTGTTTTGTTTTATGGGTGTTATATTATGTTTACCTGTGTTTTTGTGGCTGTGCGGCGGTGTGGCGGCTTTCCCGGCTATAATAGAAAGGGGGAACGCATTCATAGAACGCATTCAATAGCCTTGTAAGCCTTGAATTAAGCGGCAAAACCTGTTGATATATGATTATAAGGTCTTGTTATCCCGGCAAGGAAATACGCCGTTTTGTGAAGTGGAAAGATATGTCATATCATCTTGTGAATCATCCGGGGACAATGTCCCTAAATAATTGGAGTATTATAACAAATCATCAAGTAAAATCATCAACGCCAATGACGTTAAATCATCTTGTAAATCATCCAGTATCAATGATACTGAAATGTTTTTTCTTAAATCATCTAAATCATCGTCCCCAATGGGGACAAATCATCTTGTTAATCATCAGCGTCATTTGACGCATTGTTACAACTGCAATATTTTTTCTTGTTATCATTGATAACAGATGATTGAAAAGATGATTGAAAATGTCAAACTTAGGGAAAATGCCCTCAATCGCTTTTGCCGGGCAAAAAAAAAGAAAGGGGTTAAAAATTAACCTCTTTCAATATTTAAAAAAATTGACCTCTTTTCGATAGGGGTCAATTTCTGAAAGTCTTGTGGCTGTAGGGCTGTAGGATTTAAGAGTAATGCAATTTATAATGCAACCTCACGGGGCTTGTTACAAAACGGGGGGTATGATTGTTCCGTTTTATTACTAAAATGTGGAAGTGCCTATTGTAACAAATCCTTTTGTAACAAGCGTTTCCGCCGTTTTTCTCCGTTTTAGACTTTGTTACAATAGAGTGACCATTTAACTACGGATCAGAAGGTTGTGGATTCGACCTCTGCTGGGCGCGCCAAGTATAACA